>NZ_JBBNIH010000165.1:0-118861 GCF_040094125.1 Faecalibacterium longum | reverse complement strand
CGGGGAGAGTGGAGTCCAGAGGTAGGGAGGGGGGATTCGAAACACCCCTCCCTATCTCTGGCCCGCGCGGAGCGCAAAGCCATTTGACCGAAAGAATAAAACCCGCCCCGCGCCACCAGCGCGAGAACCAGCTTAAAGAAAAAACCAGCTCTGCCTCTGGCCCGCGCGGAGCGCATAGCCATTTGGCCATACAATAAAACTCACCCCGCGCCAAAAGCGCGCAAGCTCACTTTACCGTCCCGAAAAATAAAAAACAAAAACCCCCGCACCGGGGTCCCGGTACAGGGGTTTTGTTCGTCAATCAAACTGCGATCAAGCGTTCTTGTTAGCACGCTTTGCCATACGGCTGATCTTGCGGCTAGCGGTGTTCTTTTTGATGACACCCTTAGCGCGAGCCTTGTCGATCGCGGAAACAGCAGCCAGGACGGTTGCGTCCTTGTCAGCGGCATTCGCATCGATGGCAGCGTCTGCCTTCTTGACGACTGTTTTCAGGTTGGTCTTAATGGCCTTGTTGTGAGCCTGCTCTGCAACAGCCTGCACGACACGGTCCTTCTGAGATTTGATGTTAGGCATTCGTTCCACCTCCTTGGCTACCTATAACAGCGCACCTTATGATACCATATTTGCCGTTCCAGCGCAAGCATTTTTTCGATTTTTGTTTCAAAAAGTTTTGATTTTCCCATACTTTTTGTGCCGCGAGGCCCCAAAACCGGCTTTTTGGCGGCAAACAGAGCAGAAAAGAGGGAAAATCATGCGCTTGACAGATATGGCGGACGAGCTCTACACGGCCGCGACTGACCTGCCCGGCGGAGTCCGCGCGGCCACGGCAAAACGGGGCGGCGTGACGGTGACGCGGGTGGAAATCGCCCGGGAGGGCCTCGAAAAGCCCCGGGGGCGGTACGTCACGCTGGAAGTCCCCAGCGTCAGTGTGCTGGACGAGCGGGACGCCGAGGTCATCGAGCAGGCAGCGGACGAGCTGCGGGCGCTTCTGCCGCCGGAGGGGCCGGTGCTGGTGTTGGGCGTGGGCAACCGCCGGGTCACCGCCGACGCCCTCGGCCCCCGCACCGTTCAGAAAATTTTTGTCACGATGGGCGCAGGCCGTCCGCCGGTGAAGGGCATCCGCCCGGTGGCGGCGGTGGCCCCGGGCGTCTCGGCGTCCACCGGTCTGAGCCTGCAGCAGCTGGCCGGTGCGCTGGTGCGGGAAGTGCGGCCCACGGCCCTCATCTGTGTGGACAGCCTCTGCTCGTCGGAACCCCAGCGTCTGGGCCGGACGCTGCAGTTCTCCGACACTGGCCTCTGCCCGGCCCAGCCCGGCAGCAGCAAGCATCTGGACGCGGCCCGTCTGGGCCTGCCAGTGATTGCGGCGGGCATCCCGACCCTGATGATGGCGCAGGAGGGCAAAGACCTCGTGGTGACGCCTCGGGAACTGGACAGCGTCATCGCCCACGGGGCCGCCCTGCTGGGCGCGGCCATTAACCGCGCCTTGCAGCCGAGGCTCAGCATCGCCCAGCTCTGCTGGCTGGTGGGATAAAACCAGGCCGTCCATCATATTGTATGGATAAAACAAAAGGGGAGGGGGCAGTCTATGCGCTATGGCGAGGCCGGGCAGAGCCATCTGCTGCCCTTTCTGGGCGCAGCGGCCCTTTTTGCGGCTCTGACCATCATGGCCCACAGTGTTGTGCTGGGGCTGGCGGCGGTCATCGCCGGGCCTGTCCCGGCGGCGCAGACGGCGCTCTCCCTGAGCCGAAAGGCCGTCTCCGGCGCGGCACAGGAGGAGGCCGCATCTGTGGCCGAAGCCGCCCCTGAAAGCACCGGGACTGCCGCCTCTCAGCCCGAAGCCGCTGCCCCGACAGGCGGCATCGAAAGCTATCTTGTGGAGCTTCTGGGTGACGACGCCCGGCCCGAAGGCGCGGGCGCAGTGATTGAAAAAAATTACCCGCAAGGCAGCGGTGAAAAGTACGTTGCCTGCGGCGCGGGCAGCATCAAGAACAACACCCGACAGACTGCGGCGGACATCGCGGCAGAAATACAGAACCCACTGCCCTTTGGCGTCGAAAAGGACAGCCCTGACCCGCAGATCCTCATCATGCACACCCACGCCACTGAGGACTACCGCCTCTCGGCGGGGCTGTGGTATTCGCCCGGCGACGGCGCCCGTACCACCGACACGAACCTGAATATGTGTGCCGTGGGCCGGGTGATGGCCGACACCCTCAACGCCGCCGGGCTGAACACCCTCCACGACGAGACCCTGAACGACTACCCCAGCTACACCGGCAGCTACGAGAACAGCCGGGCCGTCGTCCAGCGGTATCTGGCGCAGTATCCGAGCATCAAGGTGGTGCTGGACGTCCACCGGGACGCCATCGAGACAGAGGGCGGTTCCCGGATGGCCCCGGTCTGCACCGTGGACGGGCGGCAGGCCGCGCAGGTCATGATCATCTGCGGGTGCGACAACGGCGGCAGCGTCCGGCTGCCGGGCTGGCGGCAGAACCTCCGTTTTGCCGCCGCATGGGAGCGGAGCATGGAGGGGATGTATCCCGGGTTCACCCGGCCGGTGCTGTTCAGCTACCGCTTTTATAATCAGGACCTCACCACCGGCAGTCTGCTCATCGAGATAGGAGGCCACGGCAATAACCTCAACGAGGCCCTCTACGCCGGGCAGCTGGCGGCCAACGGCCTTGTGCAGGCCCTGCTTGGCTCGGATACTTGACGAAACGGCGGCAAAGTGCTATATTTTACTGGTAAATGCAGTGATTGGGAAAAGTAGCGCATCACAACGCCACAGAGAGCGCGGCAGAGCTGGGAGCCGTGCGCGGACGGTGCGTGAACGAACACCCGGGAGCAGCAAACTGAACAGGGCGCAGTGATAAAAATGCGCCGCCAGTAGGTGCGCCGCAGGCTCAGCGTTAACGGAGCAGCGCTTTTACTTGAGCGCGTGAGCGACCGGACACTTCCGGTAATTCAGGTGGCACCGCGGACATTACAAGACAGCTTGTTCGCCCTGAACTTTCAGGGAGAAAAGCTGTCTTTTTCTTTTGTAAAATCGATAAGGAGAAAAACTATGGAACGCACTGAGATCGTTTCGCTGTACAAGAACACCCCCGCCGATGGTACGGTCGTCACCGTATGCGGCTGGGCAAAGAACATCCGCGACTCCAAGAACATCGGCTTCATCGCCCTGTCCGACGGCGGCTGCTTCAAGACCCTGCAGGTCGTGCTGGAAGCCGGCAAGCTGGCAAACTACGATGAGGTCGTCCACACCGGCCTGTACAGCAGCCTGCGTGTCGTGGGCCGCATCGTGCTGACTCCGCAGGCAAAGCAGCCTTTCGAGCTGAATGCTGACAGCGTGGAAATACTGGGCGACTGCCCCGCCGACGAGTATCCGCTGCAGAAAAAGAAGATGAGCATGGAGTATCTGCGCACCATGCCCACCCTGCGCCCCCGCACCAACACCTTCAACGCCGCTTTCCGCGTCCGCAGCGTGGCCGCTTACGCCATCCACAAGTTCTTCCAGGAGAACGGCTTCGTCTACGCCCACTCTCCGCTGCTGACCGCTTCCGACTGTGAGGGTGCCGGCGAGATGTTCCGCGTCACCACCCTCGACCTCGACAACGTCCCCAAGAACGAGGACGGCACCGTCGATTACACCAAGGACTTCTTCGAGAAGCCCGTCAACCTGACCGTTTCCGGCCAGCTGGAAGCCGAGGCCATGGCAATGGCGTTCGGCAAGGTGTACACCTTTGGTCCCACCTTCCGCGCTGAGAAGAGCTTTACCACCCGCCACGCCGCCGAGTTCTGGATGATCGAGCCGGAGATGGCGTTCTGTGATTTGAACGGCTACATGGACACCGCCGAGGCCATGACCAAGTACGTTATCCGCTACGTTCTGGACAACTGCCCCGATGAGATGGCTTTCTTCAACCAGTTCATCGACAAGGGCCTCATCGAGCGCCTTGAGCTGGTGGCAAACAGCGAGTTTGGCCGCATCAGCTACACTGACGCCATCGAGATCCTGAAGAAGAACAACAAGAAGTTCCAGTTCCCCGTGGAGTGGGGCGTGGACATCCAGACCGAGCACGAGCGCTACCTGACCGAGGTGGTGTTCAAGAAGCCTGTCTTCGTCACCGACTACCCGAAGGAGATCAAGAGCTTCTACATGAAGCAGAACGCCGACGGCAAGACCGTCGCCGCAGCCGATATGCTGGTCCCCGGCATCGGCGAGCTCATCGGCGGCAGCCAGCGTGAGGAGGACTACGACAAGCTCGTGACCCGTATGGACGAGCTGGGTCTGGACAAGTCCAGCTACGACTGGTACCTGAACCTCCGCAAGTTCGGCGGCGTGGAGCACGCAGGCTATGGTCTGGGCTTCGAGCGCATGATCATGTACCTCACGGGCATCCAGAACATCCGTGACGTGCTGCCCTTCCCCCGCACGGCTTACGGCTTCTAATCAGTGAGTCAACCTCTCCGTCATTGCTTCGCAATGCCACCTCTCCTGACGAGGAGAGGCTTTGGCAGAACGGGAAACTTTTCCTTTTCGCCAGAGGCTCCCCTCGGTAGGGGAGCTGGCAAAGCCGCAGGCTTTGACTGAGAGGTTTTCTTTTATTTTCAACAAGGAGAGCAAAACAAGTGGAAAACATCGCCCCGGCATTGCTGGAATGGTTCTACAAAAACCAGCGCATCCTGCCTTTCCGCACCGACCCCAGCCCCTACCACGTCTGGCTCAGCGAGATCATGCTGCAGCAGACCCGCGTCTCGGCGGCGCTGCCCTATTATGAGCGCTTCCTCGCCGCCCTGCCGGACATTCCCGCGCTGGCGGCGTGCGAAGAAGAAAAGCTCCACAAGCTCTGGGAGGGGCTGGGCTACTACAGCCGGGTGCGCAATCTGCAAAAGGCGGCGTGCATCGTCTGTGAGCAGTACGGCGGGCAGCTGCCAGCCGACTACGACGCCCTCCGCGCTCTGCCCGGTATCGGGGACTACACAGCGGGAGCCATCGCGTCCATCAGCTTCGGGCTGGCTGTCCCGGCGGTAGACGGAAATGTGCTGCGGGTGTTTTCCAGACTGTATAATGACCCTGGCGTTATTACAGAACCGACAGTAAAACGAGCTTTTACGGCCCGGGTCATGGAGCACCAGCCCCCCGAGAAGGCGGGCGACTACAACCAGGCTCTGATGGAGCTGGGCGCACTGGTCTGTGTGCCGAACGGCTCACCGCTCTGCGAGCAGTGTCCGCTGGCGTCTCTGTGTGAAGCCCGCAGGGCCGGTACGGCGCTGGAACTGCCCCATAAGGCTGCGCCCAAGGCACGGCGCATCGAGCCGGTGACGGTAGTGCTGGCCGAAGATGCCGAAGAGCGCTTCCTGTTGCAGCAGCGGCCCGAAAAAGGTCTTCTGGCCGGTCTGTGGCAGCCGCTTCTGTGGGAGGGCGAAGCCCTCAGCGCCGAAGAAGTCTGCGGCCGGCTGGAAGCGCTGGGCCTTGCCTGTGAGGGCATCGAACCTCTGCCGGCGGCAAAACATATTTTCAGCCACATTGAGTGGCGGATGAGCGGCTATTCTGTCTGCGTCGGCAGTGCGGAAGCTCCGGCGGGCTGTGTCTGGACCAGCCGCGAACAGCTGCAGAACGAATACACCCTGCCCGGCGCATTCAAGGCGTATAAGAAAAAGCTGGGACTCTGAAAAAAGCAAAATTTTGCCTTTTTGGTTGTAATTTTCGTGAAGTCCGGGTATAATAGTTTCAGAATAGACCGAGCCTGTGCCGCGGAACGACCGCTGAAAATAGCTGGACCGCTGGTTCGACCAAAAAGGAGTGTGCTGAACCTATGAAGAAATCCTGTCTGATCGCTGTTATCGCAACGCTGGCTGCTGTGGCTGGTGCGCTGGCTGCTGTGGCTGTTTATCTGCGCCGCCGTGAGAAGGAGCTGGACGAGTACGAGCGTCTGCTGTTCGGCGAGGATACCGCCGCCCCCGCTGAGGAAGAGCCTGCTGAGGCCGAAGACGAGGCCGAAGACGAGGCTGCTCCCGCTGAGGATACTGCCGAATAACGCGGGCCGAAACAGAACAAAATGACGAAGGGCGCACCGGCAGTCTGTAACAGGGCTGTGCCGGTGCGCCTTTTTATACCCTCTCAGGCGCTTGCGCCCAAACTTTAGGAGGAGAGTGCATATGAAGCGGCTTTTGTTATGGCTCATCGGCGTCGCGCTGGGCGTCGTGGTGCTGCTTGCGGCGGTGCTGGGCGTGAGCTATTCGTTCACCTCGGAGGGCGCGAAGCCCGCGTCTGAGGTGCAGTTCGCCGGGCAGGAGCTGGAGCCCAACGGCTGGTGCTGGCAGGTACCGCTGCTGGGCGGGCAGGTGGATAAAGTCTTCGCCAGCCCCCGCACCCTCACGGTGCAGAAGCTGGGCGTCCTCTACGACGCCCACCCGGCCTTCGCTCTGCCCGAGTGGTACAGCTACGGCCCGCTGACCATCACCGATAGCGCGGGCAATGTGGTCTTCGAGGGGACTGCGGCCACCTACGACGATTTTTTGTTCCCGGCCAACGGCGACTATAAGGCCGAGCTGACCGTCTGGCGTCTGCCGGAAAATATGCTGGCCACCCAGTTCGAGGGCGGCAGCACCGGCGAGCTGCGGCAGGACGTCCGGCTCGAAAAGCCCGCGAAGCCCATCGGTTGGTATTATTACTCTTTCCGCTTTACGCTGCAGGCAAGCGCCGAGGTGGAGCTTTCCGCCGAACGGATGGAGCAGGGCGGCACGGTGGCCGCGGCTTTCACCGGCATGGTGGGTGAGACGGCCCCTACGGTGGAAACAGACCTCGGCAATGTGCAGGCTGTCCGTCTGGGCAGCGGGTGGCGAGCCTATATCCCGGCGGCCTACAATGCCGCTGCCGGTGCGCATGAAGTGACCTTTACCGTGGGCGGCGAGACGGTGGTGAAGAACATCACCGTCATCCCGAAGGACTTCGGCACCGTCGAAGTCGAAGCCGAACCGGAAGCCTCCGAAGCTGCCAACACCGAGTTCCGCAATGTCATCTGGCCCCTCTATGAGCAGCCCGCCCGCGAAAAGCTGTGGAGCGGCGGCTTCGCCTGCCCGGCGGAGGATTACATGACCCTCGTGGACTTCGGCCAGACCAAAGTCACCGGCGGCAAGCAGGGCAGCAAATCGAACTCCACGAAACTCTACACCATCCCGGGCGACCCCTGCCGCGCCCCCGCCAACGGCGTCGTGGTGCTGGCCCGGAACCTTGCCCTCACCGGCAACACCGTCGTCATCGACCACGGCTGCGGGCTGCGCAGCTACCTCTACGGGCTGGATGCTCTCTCGGTGAGCGAGGGTCAGAGCGTGGAGCGCGGGCAGGCCGTGGGCGCATTGGGCGAAGACCTGACCATGGACTTCAAGCTCGGCAGCAAGAGCGTGAATCCGTGGCTGCTCTTCCAGACCAGCGGCGGACTGTTCTGGAAGGAGAATGGGTGAGGTCGGCAAATCGGAATTGATATAAAAAAGAAGGACACATAGATGAAAACAGTGGTTCTTTATAATATTATTTCTTTTATCATCCTAGTTGCTTTGACTTTTGTCTTAAGGATTGTTAGTAAGAGTAATTTAAGACAAAATCAACAACTTGTTATTAAAGTCATTGCAACTATTTTAATTGTTTGTGTGATAGCGTTCGTGCTTTTTATTGATGCAATAGCATTTGGCATTATAGGACCAGTTCCAAATTAACAATTCGCGTTTGTGGAGCGAAGCAGAACAATGAAAGCCCCAGTGGGGCTTTTAAGTGACAGAACGGTCTTGCGGCAGCAAGATGGAGGGGCCTCGCCCCGACAAGTTCAAGTTTATCATAAAGAATCCAGATATAAAACGAGCAGAGCCTCTACCTTTCGGTGGAGGCTCTGCTCGTTTCATATCTGCGGTTTTGCTCAGGAAATGGCGTCCACATCCCACTTCATCTGGACGGCGTCGGCGCCTTCCAGTGCGATGTGGAGCGCACCGGCGTTGTCGATGGCCTGCTCCGGCGTCCGTGCGCCGCACAACACGTGCAGGCCGGGGATCATCCGGGCCGTCAGGGCGATGACCAGCTGCGCCTTGGTGCAGTGGTACTTCTCGCAGAGGTCAGACCAGCTGTCCAGCAGCCGGATGGCCTGCGCCCGGCGGGCGGGCTGGAAGCAGGGGTTCGTGTTCCGGGTGCTGCCCTCGGGGTAGGTGGTGTCCATGGTCACCTTGCCGGTGAGCAGACCCTGCTCCAAGGGAGAATAAGCCTGAATGGACACGCCCAGCTCCTTGCAGGTGGGCAGCAGCTGCTTTTCGATGCGGCGGGTCAACAGGCTGTACTTTTCCTGAATGACATCCAGCTGGCCGTATTTGCAGTAGCCGCGGATGAACTCAGCGGTGGTGTTGGACGCGCCGATGGCACGAATTTTGCCCTGCTCCTTGAGCTTCATCATGGCTTCGACGGTCTCTTCCAGCGGGAAGATGGAAAGGTCCGGCGTCTGCCAGTGGGTGTAGAGCACGTCCAGATGGTCGGTGCCGAGACGGCGCAGGCTGTCTTCCACATCCTCGATGATGCTCTTGGCCGACAGGTCGCGGTAGGTCTGCACGCCGTCCACCACCTTGTGGAGAACGGGGCTTTCGTGCCGCCACTCGAGGCCGCACTTGGTGGAGAGGATGACCTTGTCCCGGTCGATGTGGCGCAAAGCCTCGCCCACCACCTCTTCGCTGTGGTAAAGCCCGTAGATGGGGGCGGTGTCTATCCAGGTGATGCCCTGCTCCACGGCAGTCTCGATGGCTTTTACCGACAGGGCGTCGTCGTTGTCGCCCCACCAGCTGCCGCCGCCGATGGCCCAGGTGCCAAGCCCCAGAAATGGTGCGGAGAGGCCGCTTTTGCCAATGTTACGTTTTTCCATAAATCGTTACCTTCTTTTCCGGCAGCGCCCCGCGAAGGGGGGTGTTGTCGCTGACTGGTATATATTGTTGTATTTTAAATTTATTCCAAAAAGAGCTGCCATGCAGGTCTTCTGCACAGCAGCTCTTGGGAACCTGTAACTTAAATATTGCCAAATTCGCTCAGCTTTAACGTCTCATTGTGCGTTTCAGCCCAGCGGATAGCCCAATCGGAGGTGAACAGGAGCAGGCGGTTGCCCTTCATGTCCTCGACGGCCTTGGTGTCGCTGGTGAGGTCGAGGTCACGCAGGACGTAGGTGTCGGGGTCGTTCTGGATCCAGCGCAGCTGCTCGAAGGGGAGCTGCTGCATCCGGATCTCGACGTTGTACTCGGTGTTCAGACGGTACTCCAGCACTTCCAGCTGCAGCACGCCGACGACGCCGACCACGACTTCTTCCATGCCGCCGCCCACTTCGCGGAAGATCTGGATAGCGCCCTCCTGAGCGATCTGCTCCATGCCTTTCACGAACTGCTTGCGCTTCATGGTGTCCTTCTGCTCGATGCAGGCAAAGTGCTCGGGGGAGAAGGTGGGGATGCCGGCGAACTCGATCTTCTTCTTGCCGGTACACAGGGTGTCGCCGATGGAGAAGATGCCCGGGTCGAACAGGCCGATGATGTCGCCTGCGTAGGCTTCATCGACGATGGCGCGGTCCTGCGCCATCAGCTGGGTGCCGGTGGCCAGCTTGATGTTCTTGCCCTCCTGCACGTGGTAGGCTTCCATGCCGCGCTCGAACTTGCCCGAGCAGATGCGCATGAAGGCGATACGGTCGCGGTGGGCTTTGTTCATGTTGGCCTGAATTTTGAAGATGAAGGCAGAGAACTCATCGCGGCAGGGGTCAACGGCCTCGCCGGTCAGGCTGTCCACGCGGGCCAGCGGGGTGGGGGTGAGGCGGAGGAAGTTCTCGAGGAAGGGCTCGACGCCGAAGTTGGTCAGCGCAGAGCCGAAGAACACGGGGCTCAGCTCGCCGCGCAGCACGCGGTCGAGGTCAAATTCCTCGGCAGCACCGTCCAGAAGCTCAATTTCGTCCACCAGCTGCTGGTGCAGGTAGGGGGTCAGCAGTTCGTCCAGTGCGGCATCGCCCAGCTCGGCCTCGGTCTCTTCGACTTTCTTGACGCCGTTGGCGCGGCCGTCGCTGGAGAAAGCAAGCACTTTGCGGGTGTTGCGGTCGAACACGCCCTTGAACTCCTTGCCGCAGCCGATGGGCCAGTTCATGGGGTAGGTCTTGATGCCCAGAATTTCTTCGATGTTCTCCATCAGCTCGAAGGGGTCGCGGGCCTCGCGGTCCATCTTGTTGATGAAGGTGAAGATGGGGATATGGCGCAGGGTGCAGACCTTGAACAGCTTGATGGTCTGGGCCTCGACGCCCTTTGCGGCGTCGATGACCATGACAGCCGAGTCGGCTGCCATCAGGGTGCGGTAGGTGTCCTCCGAGAAGTCCTGATGGCCCGGGGTGTCCAGAATGTTCACGCACTTGCCTGCGTAGTTGAACTGCAGCACAGAGGAAGTGACGGAGATGCCGCGCTGCTTCTCGATGTCCATCCAGTCGGACACGGCGTGCTTTGCGCTCTGCTTGCCCTTGACAGAGCCTGCCTGATTGATGGCTCCGCCGTACAGCAGCAGCTTTTCGGTCAGCGTCGTTTTGCCGGCGTCGGGGTGGCTGATGATAGCAAACGTCCGGCGGCGCTCGATTTCTTCACGATTTGTCATAAAAGTTTCGTTCTCCTGAGATGCGGCCCCGCGAAGGGCCGGGTGGATGTATCAGCAAACAATAGGGTCTGTTTACATGGGAAACTCTCCTATAAAATTACATACAACGCTTATTTTAACAGAAAATCCACATGGATGCAAGAGTTTTTGCTATTTTTTCAGAATAAGGCAGGGCAGGGGCGCGGTGTCGGCCCAGTTGGCAAAATCGCACACCAGTACGGTATATTTTTCCAGCGGGAGAGCCCGCAGCCAGCCGAGGATGCTCTGCTTTTCGTCCGTGCCGATAACGCGACCGCTGTAGAGGATGGCGCTGAGCACGCCGCCGGTGCGCAGCGCCGCGAGGGCGGCTTCCAGCGCAGGGATGCTGCTGTCTGCTGTGGAGAAGACGCTGTGGTCGGCCCCGGGCAGCCAGCCTAAGTTGAACATCACGATATCCGCCGTGCCGGGCCGGACATACTGTAAGAGGTTCGCGTGGCTGTCGCAGATAAGCTCTGCCGTAAGGCCCTGCTTTTCGAGTCGGGCGCGGGTGGAAGTGATGGCCTCGGGCTGGATGTCGAAGCCCAGCACCCGGCCTTCCGGGCCGACAAGGCGGCAGAGGAACGCCGTGTCGCCGCCGTTGCCGCAGGTGGCGTCGATGCAGAGCTTCGGGTGGGGGAGATGGGCGGCAAGATAGTCCTGCACGAAGCGCACCGCCGTCAGATCGGGGGTGCGGCGGCGGACGAGCCGCCCATCCTCAGGCGCAAAGCCGAATTTCTGCCAGAACAGCCCTTCGCCCTTGTCGGCGGGCAGGGGCGCGGTGAACACCGTCGCAGCCTCCCGGTCATAACCGCCGAACCGGCGCAATATCTCTTTTAACAGGTAGGAGCCGTAGCCCTTCCGCCGCCACTGGGACAGGACGGACAGGGCCGTGATGTCCGCGCCTTTTGGGGTGGGGGTGACGTCGCACTGGCCGATGATGTCGGCCTCTTTATAAAGGGCAAAGCCCATTTGCGTGGCGCTGATTTTCATAGAAACTCCTTAGGACTTGGAAGCTGTTCCCATAACCATTGCACACCGTCTGAACGGCTTTTTTGACCGCATTCTGTGTTGCTTTCCCTTGCAATCCGTCAGGATTGCTGCGGAAAATCGCCTTGCCTGCGGGCAAAAAATCTCGTTTATCCGGCGCACTCTGGCTATGGAAACAACTTCTGATTTCACACATTCTTCACTGGGGAAACGATTGATTTTCACAATTAGCAGATAGAATAAAACCGTGCCAGAGAGGAGCGGAAAAGCTCTTCCCCCGACCATATCCCTTAGAAAGGAAGTAATCACGATGGATGAAAACAAATGGGAATATGACTATTCCTCTTCCAATAATCCTGCCGGTGATACCGGCTACCCAAATGTGGGGTCCAGCGGCATGAACACCGCAAACACTGCTTCTGCCTTCAGCGAGAGCACCCAGCCTTCCGGCGGCACAACGCCGCCCCCCGCAGGCCCGCAGAACACAGCCCCTGCCGCGCCGAAAAAGCCCAGGAAGAACGCAGGCAAGGCTGTAAAGAGCATCGTCGCTCTGGTGCTGGCCGCAGCCATGGGCTTTATGGGCGGCTTTGTGGGCGCACGTTTCGGCGGCAATAACAAGGTCATCATCCAGCAGGTGGAACGGTCCGACAGCTCTTCGGCAGACTCTGAGAGCGCGGCCGAAGGCACGACTGTTTCCAGCGGCATGAACACCGCACAGGTGGCCAAGACCGTCAGCCCCAGCGTCGTGGTCATCACCACCGAGCAGGTGGTCTACTCCCAGTGGTCCTGGTACGGCCAGAGCCAGGTGGAGAGCGGCGCCGGCAGCGGCGTCATTATCAGCTCGGACGGCTACATCCTCACCTGTGACCATGTCGTGAGCGGCGCGTCCAACATCACCGTCACCATCGGCGACAAGGACTACCCTGCCACCGTCGTGGGCGAGGATTCCACCAGCGACATCGCCGTCATCAAGATCGATGCCGACGGCCTGACCCCCGCCATCGTGGGCGACAGCGACAAGCTGGCTGTGGGCGACAACGTGCTGGCCGTGGGCAACCCGCTGGGTGAGCTGGGCGGCACCGTCACCAGCGGCATCGTCAGCGCCCTGAACCGCAGTGTCTCCATCCAGAGCTCCAGCTCTGTCAACACCATGTCCCTCATTCAGATGGATGCTTCTGTCAGCCCCGGCAACTCCGGCGGTGGCCTGTTCAACATGAACGGCGAGCTGATCGGCATCGTCAACGCAAAGTCTTCCAGCTCTGACGCTGAGGGTCTGGGCTTCGCCATCCCCATCAACGACGCCATCAAGGTGGCGCAGGACCTGCTGGAGAACGGTTACGTCACGGGCCGTCCCTACATGGGCATCACCTATCTGGCTGTCACCGACGCACAGACGGCGGCACAGCTGGGCGTCAACGCCTACGGCATCTACGTCGTGGACGTCGTGTCCGGCGGCCCAGCCGATAAGGCGGGCCTCAAGGCCGGCGACCGCATCGTCAGCATCGACAACACTGAGGTGGCCCAGAAGACCGACCTTGGCACCCTGATGCAGGAACACTCCGCCGGGGACACGCTGTCCATCACCATCGCCCGCGACGGCCAGATGCAGACCGTCAGCCTGACGCTGGGCGAAAAGAACGCCTCCAACAGCGGCAATGGCACCAACGGCGCATCCCGTCAGGAGAAGTCTGCCGAGTCTGCACCTCAGCAGGACCCGCAGGGCTAAAAGTTAAGACATCCCCCAGAAGTTCCTTTCTTCTTGTTGGGCGGCTCGCCGCGTAAAGCGGCGGGCCGCTTTTTGTTATACCTGGCCGAAAATCGTTGCACTGCATGGCAGCAGTGTCACTTCGCCGCCGCAGACCCGGCTGGGGCCTTTCCAGAGCGCAGACGATACGCCGTCGCTCAGCAATTTCCACTGGCCGTCGGGCAGGTGGGCCCGTTTTTCTTCTTCCGTGGGATTGTAAAAGACGCAGAGCGCCCGCCATGCCGCGCCGTCGCCGGGTGCGGCGGGCAAAGTCCAGCCCACGAGGGGCTGTTCCAGCGAGAAAAACTTGATAGCCGCCGGGCTGGCCGCGTCCGGGGCGCTCAGGCGGGGGAACTGCGCCCGCAGGCCCAGAAGCCCCCGGTAATAGTCCACCAGTCTGTGGAACTGCGCGGCTCGTTTCCAGTCCAGACGGTTGAGGGAGGGCGAAGAGCGGTAGGTGTTGCCCTGACCTTTTTTGGTGCGGGCGAACTCCTCGCCGGCCTGCATGAAGGGCATCCCCATGCAGGTGAGATAAATGCCCGCCGCCAGCCGGTTCTGGGCCAGCGCCGCCGAGTCGGCGGCAGTGTACTCGGGACGGGCGTACCGGACGAGCATCAGTTTGTCCCAGAGAGTGAAATTGTCGTGGGCAGAGACATAGCTGACGATTTGGGCGGGCGAATGGGCGGGCATCTTGTCGCTGCGGCACCACGCGGCCACGGCCCCGCCGATGTCCCAGAAGCTGCCCGGCCTGCCCTCGACGTAACCCGGCTCCCGGGCGTCAAAACAGCCGCCCTTGATGACGTCGCGGGTGCTGTCGCAGAAGATGCCGATGCGCTCGGACAGCATGGCGAGGTTCGCCTTGTTGGCCTCGTACCGGTGGAGCTGGCTTCCGCCGCCCTGCCACGGCTCACCGTACATCAGGATGTTTCTGCCGCACGGCAGAGCGTCCAGCGCGGCCCGCAGTTCGTTCATGGTGTCCACGTCATAGAGGCCCATGAGGTCGAAGCGGAAGCCGTCGATGTGATATTCCTGCGCCCAGTAGAGCACCGAGTCGATGAGGTATTTCCGGGCCATGGGCCGCTCGCTGGCAAACTCGTTGCCGCAGCCGCTGCCGTTGGAGAAGCTGCCGTCCGGGTTCTGCCGGAAAAAATAATAAGGCACCGTGCTGTTCAGCGGGTTCTCGTTGCGGTACATATGATTGTACACCACGTCCATGACGACGCCGATGCCCGCCGCGTGGAGGGCGGCTATCATCTCCTTGCACTCCCGCACCCGGACTTCGCCTTTCGTGGGGTCGGTGGAGTAGCTGCCCTCGGGGATGTTGTAGTTGGTGGGGTCGTAGCCCCAGTTGTACTGCCGGGTGAGAGGGCGGCTCTCGTCCACACTGCCGAAGTCGAAGATGGGCATCAGCTGCACATAGCCCACTCCCAGCCGCTTGAGGTAGTCGAGGCAGGTGGGGAAGGTGCCGGCGGAAGAAAGGGTGGTTCCTTTCTGGGTAAAGGCCATGAATTTGCCCCGCCATGCATTCCGAACGCCGCAGGCCGGGTCTTGCGAGAAGTCACGGACGCTGACCTCCCACACCGTCCGGCGGGAGGCCGGGACGATGACCCGGTGGTCGTGGTTCCAGTCGGGCGGGTCGATGCGGGGCGCGTCTAAAATCATGCTCCGCAGGCCGTTGACGCCTGCCGTCCGGGCGTAGGGGTCGCCCGTCTCGTATGCTGTGCCGTCCACCTCGACGGTAAAGGTATAGTAATGTCCGTGCTGGTCGCCGGGCAGATAAACCGACCAGACGCCCTGCCCGTGCTGTTCCAGCGGCAGGGTCCCCATGCAGGCCCCGCCGTCGCCCCGGCGGTAGAGGTTGACTGATACCTTCTGCGCCGTGGGCGCCCAGAGCCGGAGCCGGGTGCCGGAGGGGTTATATTCCGGCCCCAGAGGGCCGCTGTAGTTTGTCTGCCGTGCAAAGGCGCTGCTCTCGAACAGCGTTTTCCACTCTGCGGGCGTTTTCATTTCGTTCCATTCCCTTCGCATATCAAATCAATATAAAATTAGTGTACCCGCCTGCCCGTGGATTTTCAAGACTTTTCTTGCAAAAGGGGGCAAAGTACACTATACTGGGAAAAAACGCAGGACGGAGGCAGGCAGATGGCATACACCGACGATTGGGAGAACTTGATGAACGGAGTGTTCGGCCCGGGAGGAAAACTGCGCTTTGATACGCAGAAAACGCCGCCGGAAAAGCCCGGTTTGCCTGATATGAACGCAGCCCTGCTCGAGCAGCAGAAAAAGCTGGATGAAATGCTGAAAAAACAGAACGCCGAGCTGCGCAGAGACACCACACAGGAGGCGCTGGCCCAGAGCCAGAAGATGCTTGAGGATATGGAGGCCGACGGCCTGCTGGCCAAAGGAACCACCGAAGTCAAACAGGAGCATCTGGGCAGCTTCGAAGGGCTGGCCGCTGAGGTGAAAAAGACAGTGCTGGGGCAGGACGCCTTCGTGGACGGCGTCGTGCGGGCGATGCGCCGGCCTTTCGTGCTGGGGACGGAGGCCCCCACGGCCCGGAACGTCATCCTGCTCTGCGGTGCGCCCGGCACGGGGCGGCATTTCGCTCTGACGGAGACGGCCCGCTGCATGGCCGCCCGGGGTCTTTTGCAGAGCGATAAGCTGGCCGTTATGGATCTGGCGCTTTACCCCAACTCGGGGGCTGAAAAGCTCTTTTTGCAGGATCTGTATGCCGCCCTCCATGCGCCGGGCGAGATCCTGGTCTTTGAGCACTACGAGAGCTGCTACCCGGGCTTTTTGAAGACGCTGGCAGACCTCGCCGTCAAGGGCAGTGCGCCCCTGTCCAGCCGGTATCTTGTCAACAAGGAGGGCATCCTCGTGGACGCCGGAACGGCGCTTGCCCCCGGGGCTGTGAGCCGCATCACCCCCTGCGGCAAGTACCTCGTCTTCTTCTCCCAGAAGGGCCGGGAGGCGCTGGCCGATAAGTTCGGTGCGGCCTTCGTCTCGGCGCTGGGCGATGTCTGTGAGACCAGCGCCTTTGCGCGGGAAGCTCTCGCCGCGCTGGCAGCCCAGCAGCTCAACGCGCTGGCCGCAAAAGTGAAGACCCGCCTCGGCCTGACCCTGTCGGCGGGCGCGGATGTGCGGGACTATGTGGCGGCCCAGTGCAGCCCGAAGCAGGGTGCGGCGGGGCTTTCGGCCTGCTGCGATAAGATATTCCGCGCTCTGAGCGAATATTGTCTGCAAACAGATGCCACGCTTACCGGAACGATTACACTGACTGCCCGGGAGGACGGCCTCGACTTTGCCCTCAACGACGCCGGACCCCAGAAGCTCTTCGACCTACTGCCCGCCGCCTATACCGGCGCAGTGGAAGAAATCAGGAAAGAGCTGAACGACCTCGTGGGTCTTGCACCGGTGAAGGAATACGTCTTCGGTCTTGCCGATAACATTCAGGTGCAGCAGCGCCGTGCGGCGGCGGGCCTCAAGACCGCCAGCCTCTCGATGCACATGATCTTCACCGGCAACCCCGGCACCGGCAAGACCACCATCGCCCGGCTCGTGGCAAAATACCTCAAGGCCATCGGCGCCCTCAAGGGCGGGCAGCTGGTGGAGGTGAGCCGGGGAGACCTCGTGGGCCGCTACACCGGCCACACCGCCCCCCTGACCAACAGCGTCATCCAGAGCGCGCTGGGCGGCGTCCTTTTCATCGACGAGGCCTACAGCCTCTATCGGGGCGAGCAGGACAGCTTCGGCCTTGAGGCCATCGACACGCTGGTGAAGGGGATGGAAGACCACCGCGACGAGCTGGTGGTCATCCTTGCGGGCTACACCGGGGAGATGGAGACGTTCCTGACCGCCAACAGCGGCCTTGCCAGCCGCTTCCCGAACAAGATAGAGTTCCCGGACTACACTGCCGATGAGCTGCTGGACATCACGAATGTGCTGGCGAGGGGCAAGGGCTACAGGCTGGCCGAGAGCTGCACGGAACCGCTGCGGGGCTACTACGAGCGCCGCCAGGCAGAGGACGCCCGCACGGCGGGCAACGGACGTCTCGCCCGCAACACGCTGGAAAAGGCCATCTTCAACCAGAGCCGCCGCCTCGTGGCAGAGCCTGCGGCGGAGTTGGATGTCATCCTGCCCAGTGATCTAGAACTCCAATGATAAAAACAAACGCTGGCACGAACGTGCCAGCGTTTGTTTTTTACAGATTTTCCATCCGCAGCAGGTAGTAAAGCACCTCGATAAGGACGTTTGGCGAGAGCAGCGATGCCGCATGGCTGCCCTCGATGAGCCGCTGTTCGCGGTTGGAAGCCGTCATCACATAGTCGGCCAGCTGGGCCAGCGGGCCGTGGCTGTCACAGGTGATGACCAGCACCGGTACATTCCGCCCTTTGGCGACAGCGGACACCTCTTCCAGCCTGGCGCTCTGCCCGGAGGCCGAGAGCACGATGAGGATGTCTTTGGGTGTCAGCGTCTGAGCAAAGGCAAGGTTCTTCTCGTGGACTGCGCTGGAAACGCACCGCTTGCCCAGGTGGCTGAACCGGATGGAGGCATCGAAGGCCACCGGCAGGCCGCCGCCCTCAGAGACCACCTCCATGACCTCGCAGCTGCGCAGAAGAGAGAGTATCTGCCGCAGCTGGCGGGTATCAATGGCCTGAATGGTGGCCCGCAGCTCCTCTTCGCGGTTTGCCAGAATGTTCAGAAGTGCCTGATGCAGCTCGTCCTGCCCTTCGTCCCGCATACGCTGGGCTTCTTGCTGCTCCATGGCGTCCCGTGCCAGCGCCAGCTGGAATTTGCGGTAGTTCTCGAATCCCAGTTTGTGGCACAGCCGGGTGACGGTGGCCTCGGACGAACAGCTCAGCCGGGCCAGTTCTGCTGACGTACACATCGACGCCCGCTTTACATCTGCAAGGATGCAGTCCGCAATGCGCCTCTCGGCGCTGTAAAGCTGGATGCCGGAACATAGCAGCGTTACTACGCTTCCGGGGGCTTCGCACATAAGTGATCCCTCCTCGCATTATGCGCAAGACACAATTTCTTCTTGAGTTCTACTTGAGATTGTAGCAGTTTTAACGAGGAAAATCAATTCAAATTTCCATAAATTTTCAGAGTTGACGAAAATTGACTTTTTCTGCCGATTTTTGCATCCTGCACGGTTTTGCCGCAGGAAGCGCAAAAAATGCCCCTCCGCGGAGTGCGGAGAGGTATCGGGAACCAAATATTCAGCGCAGCTTAGTGCAGAAAGGTGTTTCAGCAGCCTTCCTTCTCAGTCAGCTTGCGGCCCATCAGCACGCCCATGACGGAGGCCATCATCAGGCCGCGGGTCCAGCCGGAAGAGTCGCCGAGGCAGTGCAGGCCCTTGATGTTGGTGTCGAGGTTCGAGTCCATCTTGACCTTGTTGGAGTAGAACTTCAGCTCAGGGCTGTACAGCAGGGTCTCGTTGGCGGCGAAGCCGGGGACGACCATGTCCAGCATCTTGATGAACTCGATGATGTTGGTCATGGCGCGGTAGGGCATGGCGGCGGTGATGTCGCCGGCCACGGCGTCCTTCAGGGTGGGCTTGACGTTGGACTGGGCCAGCTCCTTCGCCCAGGTGCGCTTGCCGTCGAGGATGTCGCCGTAGCGCTGCACCATGATGTGGCCTGCGCCCAGCATATTGGTCAGCTCGCCCACCTTCTGGGCGTAGGCGATGGGCTGGTTGAAGGGTTCGGTGAAGTTGTGGGAGACGAGGATGGCGAGGTTGGTGTTCTCGCTCTTCTTCTCCTTGAAGCTGTGGCCATTGACCACGGCCAGGTCGTTGTCATAGTTCTCCTGTGCCACGAAGCCGCCGGGGTTCTGGCAGAAGGTGCGGACCTTGTTCTTCCAGGGCTTCGGGTAGCCGATGAGCTTGGACTCATACAGTACCTTGTTCACCTTTTCCATGACCTCGTTGCGGCACTCGACGCGGACACCGATGTCCACGGTGCCAGGCTTGTGGGCGATATGGTGCTCTGCACAAATTTTCTCAAGCCAGTCTGCGCCGCGGCGGCCGGTGCCGATGACCACGGTGTCGCCGTAGACGGCGCGGGGCTCCCCGTTGCCCTGACGCAGCAGCACGCCCTTGCACTCCTCGTCTTCGAGGATGATGTTCTCGCACTCGGTGGAGAAGAGCATCTCCACGCCGTTGTCAGCCAGATAGTTCTGGATGGCGAGATAGAGCTGCTGTGCCTTCTCGGTGCCGAGGTGGCGGATGGGGCAGTCCACCAGCTTCAGACCGGCGTGGATGGCGTTCTTGCGGATCTCCTTGATGTCCTCGCCGGTGTAGATGCCCTCCACATGGGGGTCAGCGCCGAACTCGAGGTAGATCTTGTCGGTGTAGTCGATGAGCTCCTGTGCAAACTCTTCGCCGATGAGGCTGGGCAGGTCGCCGCCGACCTCATAGGAGAGGCTCAGCTTGCCGTCGGAGAAGGCGCCTGCACCGGAGAAGCCGGTGGTGATGGCGCAGGTGGGGCGGCAGTTGACGCAGTGGCCGATCTCGGCCTTGGGGCAGTGGCGCTTTTCCACCGGCTTGCCTTTTTCCACCAGCAGGATGTGCTTCTTGCTGCCGTGGCGCAGCAGCTCCACAGCGGTGAAGATGCCGGCAGGACCGGCACCAACGATGATGAGATCGTACTTTTCCATAACTCTTTTTATCCTTTATGTTGAATTGATTTTGGGTTTCGTTTTTCAGCAGAGGGTTAGCCTTCGCCTATCGGGAGCAGACGGAGAGGGCAAGCCCGCTAAAGTTATTTGTTCTCCTGCTCCACCTCGGCGCTCTCATCCACATAGTCGAGCTCCACAGCGGTAGACTCCACATCTGCGTGGGAGACATCCGGGGCGATGACGCCGTCGCCGTTCAGATCTTGGCCGGTAATGGCTTCCAGCATGGACTGGGTCTCCGGATGCAGCTTTATAAAGCGCCGGACGGCCAGCATGGTGTACAGGGCGCTCAGCAGGTTCAGTGCGCCTTCCAGGATGAGGATGAGGCCGATGGCCATCACCAGCGTCTCCATGGTGCCGAAGGGGTCCACCACCATCACGATGCCCAGCACGACGCTGAGCACGGCCAGCAGCAGAAAGACCTTCCAGCTCGAATACTCGCACCGGCGCAGCTCGAGAGCGTTCTGGATGCGGCCCAGACTGTCAAAGATGACGAACAGGCCGAACACGATGGGCAGCACCCGCACCACCACATCGCTGCGGATGATGAGGAATGCGCCCAGCGCCAGACAGACAAGCCCCGAGATGAGGGTGAGCTGGCTCTGGAACACGCCACGCTCTACGACAAAATACCGCACCAGCTGCACTGCCGCGCAGGCCAGCACCACGCCGCCCAGCGCGTAGCAGACCACGTTGAGGGCCGTGCCAGGCACCATCAGCAGGAAGATGCCCAGCGCCAGATAGAGCAGGCTCATGAGGATAAGGTTCCACTTCAGCTTTTTTGCCATAGAGTTCACGTTCCTTTCAGGTTATACGGCCGCGTCCTGCTTTTCGGAGAGCGGGACGATGACGGTACGGTTGATGCGGGCCATGAAAACGAGGCTCAGCGCAAGGCTGACCACCTCCGCGATGATGAAGGCCCACCAGACCATGTTCACCTCGCCGGTGCGGCTCAGCAGCCATGCAGCGGGGATGAGCACCACCAGCTGACGGCAGATGGAGACGGTCAGGCTGAACACGCCGTTGCCCAGCGCCTGGAACACCGAGCTCAGCACGATGCCGGCGCCCGCCAGCAGGAAGTGGGGGCAGATGATGCGCAGCGCCGGGACGCCGATGGCCAGCATGGCGTCGCTGGCGGCAAAGAGGCCCAGCAGCTTATCCGGCAGGAACTGGAAGATGCAGAAGCCCACCAGCATGATGCACTCGGCGTAGAAGACTGAGAGGCGGATGGTCTTTTTGACCCGCTCTGGCTTCCGTGCGCCGTAGTTGTAGCTGATGATGGGGACCATACCGTTGTTCATGCCGAAGATGGGCATGAACACGAAGCTCTGCAGCTTGAAGTAGACGCCGAAGACGGCGACAGCCGTGGCCGAGAAGGCCATCAGGATCTGGTTCATGAAGAAGGTCATCACGCTGCCCACGCACTGCATGGCGATGCTGGGCAGGCCGACGGTGTAGATGCGGCCGATGGCCTTTGCGCTGGGCCGGAAGCCCCGGAAGCTGATCTGGATGTCGGGGTTCTTATTGAGGTTGAAGTACAGCGTCATGCCCGCGCCGCAGAACTGGCCGATGACGGTGGCCGCGGCAGCGCCGGTGGTGCCGGACAGGGCCTCGCCGCAGTAGCCGAAGATGAAGATGGGGTCGAGAACGATGTTCACGACAGCGCCCACCAGCTGGCTTATCATGCTCAGATGGGTGCGGCCGGTGGCGGCCAGCAGCTTCTCGCCCATGGTCTGGGTAAAGAGGCCGAGGCTGAGCACGCAGCAGAGCTGCAGATACTGGATGCCCTGCCGGGCGATGTCCATGTCCGAAGTCTGTGCGTAGAAGTAGGGTTTCATACAGGTGAGGCCGATGACGAGGAAGACGGCGTAGCTGCACAGGGACAGGAAGATGCCGTTCTCGGCGGTCTTATTGGCCCGTTCCTGGTTCTTTTCGCCGAGGCTCTTGGACAGCAGGGCGTTGACGCCCACGCCGGTGCCGACGCCCACGGCGATCATGACGTTCTGCAAAGAGAACGCCAGCGAAACGGCGGTCAGGGCGCTCTCGCTGACGTGGGACACGAAAATCGAGTCCACCACGTTGTAGAGGGCCTGCACCAGCATGGATACCATCATCGGCACACTGAGCTTGATGAGCAGAGGGTTGATGTCCATGGTACCCATGATGTTTTCCCGCTCACCGGCGGGAGAGGATAAGGACTGCTTGTTTTCCACGATTTCTCCTTTTGATGTTGATGACTTGGGGATGCAAAGTTCTTCTATGCCGCAAACGTGGGCAGAGCGCAAAAGCACCCCACCCACGCAGCATCATTATTTATTTTGCCCCTTCCGGGGCGGCGGGCATCAGCCCTCCATGGCCTTCTCCTTGGCCTCTGTGGCGGCAAGGATCATCTGCACACAGGCGTCATGGCCCAGTGCAGCGTTGATGGCAAGGTCATAGTTGTGGGCGTCGCCCCAGCGGTTCTGGGTGTAGTAGTTGTAGTAGGCGGCACGGTTGCGGTCGGTCTTGTCGATCTCGTCCTTGATGCCCTTTTCGTCCTTGGCCTGCAGCATGTTGTTCTCCTTGCCGTAAGCCAGACGCCACTCCTTGGGGGCGTAGACGAAGACGCGCAGCACGTCTTTGCGGTCGCGCAGGACGTAGTCGCCGCAGCGGCCCACGATGACGCAGGGGCCTTCGTCGGCCAGCTGCTTGATGATGCGGCTCTGCAGGATGAAGACCTGATCGCCCAGCGGAAGGTCATTGCCCATCGTATACAGGCTGTACAGCAGGCTGTGGGTGTGCCGCTTTTCGCTGGCGGCCACGGCCTCCTCGGACAGTCCGGAATTCTTGGCGGCCATCGTGATCAGTTCCTTGTCGTAGAGTTTGATGCCCAGTGCGCGTGCCACGTCCTTGGCGATGTAGCGTCCGCCGGTGCAGTACTCGCGGCCCAAAGTGATGATCGTCTTTGCCATAATATGTTCCTCCCATGTTGATGATTTATCCCAAAAAGCTCTTGGCTGTGCTGCCTCTCAGGAGACAGAAGGCTCGGTGCTTTGGTTTGCTTCTGATAGCGGCAGCGTGGGCGGCGGAGGGGCTGGCAGACGTACCTCTGCAAACTGCATGGTGCCGGTCTGGTCCACGATGTAAACGCTGCACCGCCCGCCTGCGTCGGTCTGCTCGGACGGGAAGCGGAAGCCGCCTGTCCGTGTCCGCTCCATCCGCCGGAAGGTGCGGTGGGCTGTGGTGGCGTGGGCTACTCCGTCGTGAGGGCTGCAGGCCGCCCAGCCGGAGAATTCTGCCGGGAGCAGCTGCCGCTGGCCCTTCTGGGCCAGATACCAGCAGTCATCCTCGGCGCTGTACACAAAGTCGCAGGAGACCCGCCGGGGGCGGTTGGCCTCGGTGTTCCGGGGCTTGGGGCGGAGGGCGATGGCCCGCCCGGTGAAGTAGCGGGCAAAATCCGTCACCGCCATCGTGCAGTTCACGGCCCCGTCGCTGTCGGCGGTGGGGTCGTTGAGCAGGACATAATCGGCGAGGACCGCGTCATCGTGGCCGAAGCCCCGCAGACCCATCCAGACTCCGATGGGGTCCCGCTGGCCCCGGATGCGGCGCTCGATGCGCACGGCTACGGAACAGCCGTCGTGTATCTGCTCCCGCAGGTCCTGCAGGTCCATCCACGCCTGCCAGCAGGGAAAACCGCAGCAGCCTGCTGCCGCAGCGGCGAAAGCGCCGTTGCTGGTGCTGCCGGTGGTCTTGTCCTCCATGACGTAGGCCACCTCTTCGGGCAGGATGTCCTCGCCCCAGCGGTTCATCAGGGCCGCCATCACCAGCGGCAGGTCCATGTCCCGGCCAAAGCTGGGGTCATGGGCCGAGAGGCAGTATTCCGGTAAGTACAGGCGGCGGTTGATGGGGTGGCCGCTCTGCTTATCCCACGCAAGGGGGCGGACCGCCGCCGCCAGCAGCCGGAGCGCCGGGGTGACTTTATCGTCGTTGGTCGAAAGATTGACCTGAAGCTGGACGCCGGTGCCGCCGCCGGGCAGCGCCACCGTCACGGTGTCGCCCATCAGGAAGATGAGGCCGTCGTCGCTGTGGGTGCTGATGCTGGCCCGGGGGTAATCCGGCGCCCACTTGCCAAAGCTCATCCAGCCCGTCCAGCTGCCGCCTGCGTAGACGCGGCAGCGCACCTCCACCATCGTGTTCTGGGGCGCGTGGGCGTTCCAGCTGACGTTCAGGTTGCAGAAGGCCGGCATGGCGAACTCGGGCGTCGTGTAGCTGCCGTATTGCAGGTACCGCCCGGCCACGCTGTCCAGCACGACGCTGCCGTTGTCCAGCGCTACATTATCGAGCTGTCCGCGGGAAAATGTCTCCGTGCCCTGCAGCACCAGATTGTTCCGCTGTTCCATTGCACGCATCCCCTTTCCGCGTCGGTGTGTCGTTTATTCCTCGTCGTCGCTGCGCTCCTCGGCCATCTCGGCTTCATACTCGGCGTCGTGGAGCTTGCGGATGTTCTCCTCGATGTGGAACACCCGGTCGAGGTCGCCGTAGACGATCTGGCTGGTGATCTCCACCTGGAACCAGAAGCCGAACACCAGCATGAGCAGCAGGCCCAGCGGCATACAGAGGATGACGAGGCCCCAGAACAGTACCGTCACGAGAGACGCAGCCAGTGCGTGGGGCAGGAAAGCGATCATGCAGTTGACGCTGTTCTTGAGCGTCTGGCCGAAAGGCTGATCCAGCAGGACTACCTGGGGCCACATGTAGGAGAACAGCATGTGGAAGATGACGAGGTTGAGCACCGTGGCCACCCACATGCCTACGCCGACGTTGGTGCCGTGGTAGAGCAGGTTGAAGCAGAAGTACACGAGGAAGATCTGCACCGTGACCACGACGCAGTAGAGCACGCCCGGCAGGATGCTGGCTTTGAAGTTCTGCTTGAAAGCCTTGCGGTAGGTGGTCCACCAGTAACCAGCCTCATCGCGCAGAGCGCGCAGGACGGTGTCGTACATGCCTGCCAGCACCGGACCGGCCAGGATGCCGCCCACGGCGGCGCTGAGCACCATGACGGGCAGGCTGTTCATCAGGAAGCCGATGTACACCAGACAGATGACGGGCAGAAAGCCCAGACAGGTGAGCAGGTTTGCAAGGAACATCCCGCTCATATCCCGGCCCACCAGCTCGAAGAAGCGGCCTACGCCGGTCTTGCGGGGGGCGTCCTTTTCGACGCCCGGCCCGGACTTGAAATCGTTTGCAGAAGGGAACAGACTCATGTTGTGTGAATATCCTCTCTCGCTGTCCCGAAAGACGGCTTACATTGCACAGCACGGTTTTGGCAGGAAACGCCATTGTGCTGGCTTTCTGATTATAAATATACCCGGATTTTGTGGATTTTGCAAGCCGCAAAGCCCTCTAAATGTAAAAAAAGTATTTCCTCTCCCTTTTTGGGGCGGAGTGTGATACAATAGAAACGGCTTTTTGAGCCAGAAGGAGGTATCGCTCTGTGAGCATTTTCCGCACCATTGCGTTATTCGTTTATCTGTTCGGGTACATGATCGTCCATTACAGTGTGCTGTGCAAAGCCGAGCGTGCGCTGGCCGCAGGCGACACCGAGACGGTGCGCCAGCTGGTAAAAAAGCACATTCCCCATTGGAGCAAGGGCATCCTGAACGTCACCGGCGTCCGGCTCAGCGTCGAGGGACTGGACAACATCCCGAAGGATGGCCCCTGCGTCTTTGTGGCGAACCACCGCAGTTATTATGACATCCCGCTGCTGCTGGCCGGCCTCGATGAGCCCTACGGCATCCTCGCCAAGGAAGAGCTGGGGAAAATTCCTCTGCTCAACCGCTGGATGAAGCTGCTGGGCTGCGTTTTCGTCCAGCGCGACGATGTCCGCGCCTCGGTGCGCGCGTTGAACGACGCCACCGCCATCGTGGAGAGCGGCAGGAGCTTCATCATCTTCCCTGAAGGCACCCGCTACAAGGGCGAAGAGGGCGGCGCCGGTGAGTTCAAGGCCGGTGCCTTTCGCATTGCGGTCAAGACCGGCGCGCCGGTGGTGCCGGTGGCCATCTCCGGCGCACGGGGCCTGTTCGAGGCCCACGGCAACCGTGCCACCCCCGGAACGGTACACGTCCGGGTGCTGCCGCCCATCCAGACGGCAGACATGAGCCGGGCCGAGCAGAAGCAGCTGCCCGACGCCGTCCGCCAGACCATTCTGGCAGAGTTATAACTTTTTTGGAGGACACTGCCTCATGGCAAGCTACCGTTACGAGCGCGACATCGACCCGAAAGACATTGCCCCTCGCAAGGAAAGACAGTACACCCGCAAGGAGCGCTGGGCCAACTGGTGGGACTATAACCTGAAATGGGTCATCATCATCGGCATCGCCGCGGCTTTTGTGGCCTACAACTTCATCGGACAGTATTTCTTCGTCACCAAGCCCGATTATAACGTGGCCGTGGTGGCCCCCTACTATCTGCCCGAGGACACCGTGAACGCTTTGCAGGATGCACTGGCCGCCTACGGCGAAGACCGCAACGGCGACGGCAAGGTGGTCGTGACCCTCAACGTCTACACCCTCGACTACTCCGACACTGAGACCCAGACCGAGAGCGCCGCCTATCTGACCATGGCTGGAACTACCAAGCTGGCCACCGATGTACAGGGCGGCCTCAGCTCTGTCTTTCTGCTCTGGGACCCGGCGGGCTTTGAAGAAAGCACCGGCTCGCTGCGGTATCTTGACGGCACTTTGCCCGCCGCCGACAGCGACGAGGACTGGTGGAACATGGTGTACAAGTGGGATGACTGCCCGGTCCTGGCTGGCCTCGACCTCGGTGATTACGGCCCCGATACCACCCAGAGCAGGAGTGGTTCCAGTCAGGAGTATATGTCCCAGTTCTATGTGGGAATGCGGGGCGCGTGGAACAGCGGCACTGCTGATAATCTCGCAGGAGGCGAAGAATTCTGGCAGAAGCTGACCGAAGGCGCTGCCTCCACGGCAGCTCCGGAGGACTGAGCCATGCGGTACCGTGTTCTCTCCAAGGGGAAGGCAAAGCATCTCAGCATCCCTGAAAAGCCTGCCGAAAAAACTGCATCTCTGAGGGCTGCCGACCTCGACAACCCCTATGGCCGGGTGTTCGGCACCCCCCGCAGCAGGGAAGACCTGCGCAAATAAGCAAGAACGCCCTCTCCGTCATTGCCGGAGAGGGCGTTTTGGTTATCGGCCAAAGAGCCGCTGTGTTTCCTGCAAAAAGAAGCGGGCCGGAGTGGAGGGTGTGACGTTCTGAGGATAGGCGACGCAGAAGGTCCAGAACGCTTCATATTTATCTTCCAGATAGAAATAGGCGAGTTCTTTCTGTGCATTGAAAAGGGGGATATAGCTTTCTGGCGCAAAGGTGATGCCGAGGTCGTTGGATGCAAAGCAGAGGGCGCTCTGGATGCTGCTGGTCTCCAGCCGGATCTTCGGCACGATGCCTGCATGGCGGAGGATGCGGTCGGAGATCTGCCGGACGCGCTGCTGAGGGTGGGCGAGGATGAACTGCTGCTCTGCGGCCAGCGCCGGGTCGAGAAAGAGGTGCGCAAAGCCGGGTTTGGAGTAGGCTTTGCGGGTGAGGGGATTGTCTTTCGCTATTGCCATGACATAGCGGTCGTCGCTGACGCGGGTATAGACTGCGTGCTCGCAGAGCAGAGGAAGATGCATGAGCGCCAGATCCAGCTCGTTGTTGTCGATGAGCTTTTCCAGCGTGAGGGAAGTCCCCTCTGTGATGGCAAGCTGGATGTTCGGATAGCGGTTCTGGAAAGAAAAAAGCATCTCGGGCAGAACGATGGAGCCGATATGGGGAGAAGTCCCGAGACGAAGGATGCCTTTGCGCTCGGCCTGTATCTCACACAGCTCCTGGTCGAAGCTGTGGCCAAGCGCGATGGACTGACGGGCAAATTCGATGTATTTCTGGCCTGCGTAGGTAGGGACAAGTCCACGTTTGGTGCGCTCGAAAAGCCGGGTCTGAAGCTGCGTTTCCAGCCGTGTGAGGAAAATGCTGAGGGCAGGCTGGGTGATATAGAGCTTTTCGGCGGCTTTCGAGAGGCTTTTTTCCTGATAGATGGTTAGAACATATTCAAAATCTCGGTATTCCATGAGACAGCTCCATTCTGCCAGAGAGGGCGTTTCGTCGCTTTTATCATAGCGCAAAATGGGAAAAATGAAAAGCGGAACTGGCCGATGCAGAGCACCGGCCAGTTCCGGGAAGAGGAAGGAGCGAGAATGCGTTTCAGACGACAATGGTGCCGATGAGGCAGCCGAAGACGATCATGATGAGGCCGATGATCCAGTGGGGGAGGAAGTTGGTCTTCATGACGTCCTTCAGGGACATACCGGACACGGCCAGGCCGAGGTAGGTGGAGGCGATGACCGGTGCCATCGTGAAGCAGGAGTCTGCGCCGACGCCGAATGCGATGGCGACGCTGGTGGCAGGGATGCCGTAGTTGCCGCAGACCTCGATAAGAACGGGCAGGATGCCGTAGTACAGTGGGTCAGGAGAGACGGCCAGACCGATGAAGCCGCCCAGGAAGGCAAAGACGAGGTGCAGGTGCTTGGCCAGTGCGGCGGGCAGGATGTTGATGATGAACTCTGCCATGGCGACGATCATGCCGGTATTGTTCAGGATGCCGACCATGACGCCGGCGGCCAGAACGGTGGCGACCAGGGAGATGGCTTTGGGAGCGTGTGCGGCGAGACGGGCTTCCTGCTCTTTGGGGTCAGGGAAGTTGACGACAAGGGCGAACACGCAGCCCAGCATGAAGATAAAGTAGTTGGGAAGCTTGGTGGTGAAGAGGAGCACGAAGACGACGACAGTCAGCAGGACGTTGTACCAGAGCAGTTTGGGGCGAAGGAGCTTCGCAGCGGCTTCATCTACGACTTCAGCTTCTTCTTCCTGCGTGGCAGAGACGTCGATCTTACCGGCACCGCGCTTGACTTCGACACGAGCCATGATAACGGCCAGACCGACACAGCAGACGAGGCCGCAGACCTGCAGGGGCAGATACATATGCCACAACTCGTTGGAATCCATCGCCAGCGTGATGGACTGACGGTTGAGCACGCCGCCCCAGGGTACGAGGTTCATGACGGTGATGGTGGCTGTGCAGACCATCATGATGGTGCTGATGCGGATGTTCAGCTTTTTGCACAGGGGTGCCATTGCGGGGATGACGATGAGGTAGGTCGTGGGGCTGTTGCCGTCCAGATGGCCCAGGATGGAGACGAGGACGACGACCAGAAGGATGCCCAATACCCGGCCGTTGGCGATCTTGATGAGCTTTTTGACCAGCTTATCAAACATACCGACATCGGTCATGATGCCAAAGTAGGTGATGACGAAGACGAACAGAGCGGCCATTCCCCAGGTGGTGGAGACGCCGGATTTGATGTAATCGGTGATGTCTGCGATGCCGAAGCCGTTGATGAGTGCACCGATGATGGGAAGGACGACGAAAAGGGTCACGGGGATGGCCTTTCCCTTCAGCAGGAAGTACATCAGCAGGCCTATCATGACGAAACCTGTGAGCGCGAGCAGCATTGTTTTTTCCTCCTTTTTCGTGTGGTGTTTTTATTTTTGGCGGGAGAGCGCGTCGGCTTTCCGCACAAAGTCAGCGAGACAGGCGTTGAACTTTTCCGCCTCGTACAGGAACATCAGGTGGCCGCTCTTGTAGAACTTGTGGACCTCACTGTAGCCCTGCACTTCGGCGGCAAAGCGGTCTACCATGTCCAGACCATACGCCTTGGACTGTGCGCCGAATACGGCGTAAGGAACGGTGACCTTTTTCAGATTGCTGAAATTATCGGTCAGGCAGAAGTCGTAGTGCAGCTCCAGCGCCGTCCAGGGCATCGTCTTTTTGCACTCGGCCTCGAACCAGGCACGGGTCTCATCGTCCATTCCCTCCGCACAGGAAACGCGGGCGATGAATTTGTCATAGAAGAGCTTGGGGTCATAGTAAAGAGGCAGGTAGGTGTCGAACCAGTTCTGCAAATTGTAGCCCCGGCCACGGTGGTGGTTCCAGTCGGCGTCCGAGAACGGATACAGCGAGCCGTCCATCGTCACGAGGCCGCTGAGCTTGTACTGCTCAAATTCGGCTGCATAGCTGACAACGATGGAGGAGGCCAGCGACCAGCCCAGCAGGACGACATGCTCCAGACCGAGATGGTCGATGAGTTCCTTGATGTCCTGTGCGTTGCGGCGGATGGTGTTGCCCTGACAGGTCTTGGAGGAGTTGCCCTGTCCGCGGAGGTCCATCGTGATGACGCGGAACTCTTTGGAGAGGACCTCAGCGTTTTTTTCGAAAAATTTGGTGGTGCATAAAAATCCGGGGACCATCACGATAGGAAGTCCGGAACCCCGGTCTTCGAAATAAATGTGAATGCCGTCCGAGGTGGTGAAAAAATTATCTGTGGTGATTTTCACTGAAACTGCCTCCCTTCTGTTGACAATTTAATTATAACTTGCCGTGGTATAAAGTCAAATTTATGGTTTTTATGTCAGATATTAGCGCAGAGTAATAGGAGGGCGCAGGGCATAAAATACAGCGCAGGTCCCGGAAACAGACGGGTCCCCCTGTTGCAATCTCTTCGCGTTGACGGCCCTGGATTTGAAATATTATCTGCCCTCAAAGAGAGCCGGGCTTGTTGTTTCCTCATCCGGGTTATGGTATACTTACTAAGTATCATCGCTGTAAGAACTGAAACTTTACCCAAAGGATGTGGAAAGATGGACACACTGGAACAAGCCCGCGCCGAGATCGACGCGGTGGACGCGCAGCTAGCCGCCCTGTTTGAGCGGCGGATGGCCGCTGTGCTCAGCGTCGCCCAATACAAACAGGCCCACGGCCTGCCGATTTTTGACGCCGCGCGGGAGGCGGTGGTGCTGGAAAAGGCTGCGGCCCGCATCCAGAACGCTGCCCTCCGGCCTTACTATAAAGACCATGTCCAGAACATGATGGATGTCGCCAAGCAGTACGAAGCCGAGGTGCTGGGCCGGAACCGCGCCGCCTATCAGGGCGTGGAAGGCGCTTTCGCCCACATCGCGCTGCGGGCGCTCTTCCCCCACGCGGAGGCCGTCAGCTACCCGACGTGGGACGAGGTGTTCGATGCCGTCAGCCGGGGCGACACCGCCCACGGCGTTGTGCCGTTTGAGAACAGCCACGCAGGCGATGTCTCCGCTGTCCTCGACTTGTGCTACAACCACCCCGAGCTGTGGGTGGTGGACGTCTACGACCTGCCCATCTCCCAGAACCTGCTCGTCCTGCCCGGCACCCAGCTGGCCCAGCTCAGGCACGTTTACAGCCATCAGCAGGCCATCGCCCAGAGTGAGACGTTCTTAAAGCAGTTCCGTCTGCCCGCCACGGCCATGCCCAACACGGCCATGGCCGCAAAGTTCGTGGCCGAGTCGGGCGACCCGTCCAAAGCCGCCATCGCCAGCGCCGAGACAGCCGCCCTCTACGGGCTGGAAGTCCTCGTCCCCAGCATCAACACCGACGGCGACAACACCACCCGCTTCATCGTCCTCAGCCGCGAAAAGCCCACCGCGGGCAACCGCTTCTCGCTGCTGTTCACACTGGACAACAAACCCGGCAAGCTGGCTGAGGTCATCCAGGTCATTGGCCGCTTCGGCTACGACATGGAGTCCATCAAGAGCCGTCCGCTGCCCCATGTCCCCTTTGATTATTATTTTTACGTCGAGCTGGTGGGCGACCCCTCCGCCGACAAGACCGCCGCGCTGCTGCGTGAGCTGGACCATACCTGCCGCACGGTGCGGCTGTTAGGAGTGTATACAAAATGAGTGGATTTATCGGCACCAAGCTCACCATGAATCTGGGCGAGCGCAGCTATGACATCATCCTGAAAAACGGCGCACTGGAAAATCTGTACCAGTTTGCCCGCCTCGACCGCCGGGTGGCGGTGGTGACGGACGCAGGCGTTCCCGCCGAGTACGCACAGCGTGTGGCCGACCAGTGCCGCGACGCAAAAATTATTACTGTCCCGCAGGGCGAGGCCAGCAAGAGCATGAAGATCCTCGAAAGCGTCCTGCGCCAGATGCTGGAGTTCAACATGGGCCGCGGCGACCTCGTCATCGCCGTCGGCGGCGGCGTCGTGGGCGATCTGGCGGGTTTTGCCGCTTCCGTCTATATGCGCGGCATCGACTTCATCAACTGCCCCACCACCACCCTCTCGATGATCGATTCCTCTATCGGCGGCAAGACCGCTGTGGATCTGGGGGAGACGAAGAACATCGTCGGTTCCTTCTGGCAGCCCAAGCTGGTCATCGTAGACCCCAGCACCCTCGCCACCCTGCCCCGCCGCCAGTACATCAACGGTCTGGCCGAGTCGGTGAAGGCCAGTCTGCTGGCCGACCCGGAACTGTTCGCCATCTTTGAAAAGGGCGACATCGACGAGCAGATCGGCGAGATCATCTACCGCAGCCTCCGTTTCAAAAAGAGCATCGTCGAGCAGGACGAGACGGAGCATGGAATGCGCAAGGCCCTCAATTTCGGCCACACCATCGGCCACGGCATCGAGGCCGTCAAGGGCGTCAAGGGACGCCGCACCGTGGGCCTCTACCACGGCGAGTGCGTGGCTCTGGGGATGCTGCCGATGATCGAGTCCAAGGCACTGCAGAAGCGCGTCCGTGCGGTCTACCGCCGTCTGGGCCTGCCCCTGCGTACCGCCTACAATAAGGACAAGGTCTACGCCGAGATGCTCCACGACAAAAAGGCACAGGGCGGCCAGATCACCGTCATCAAGGTGCCGGGCCTGGGCTGCTGGCGCGCGGAGACCATCCCGGTGGAGGGTCTGCGCCCCCTGCTGGGCATGGAGGACTAAAGCCATGAAAAACACCTTTGGCAGCGCATTGGCGCTGACCATCTTCGGCGAGAGCCACGGCAGGGCCATCGGCGGTGTGCTGGACGGCATGGCCGCTGGTGTGCCGGTGGACGAGGAATTCATTGCCGCCTGCATGGATAAGCGCCGCGCCCGGGGCGACGGGCTTTCGACGCCCCGCGTGGAGGCTGATAACGTACAGCTGCTCTCCGGCGTCGTAAACGGTCACACCACCGGCACGGCCATCGCCCTGATGATCGAGAACCAGAACACCCGCAGCGGCGACTACGCCAAGACGGCTGACCTTCTCCGCCCCGGCCACGCGGACTATACCGCCTACGCCAAATACCACGGCTTTCAGGACGCCCGGGGCGGCGGACACTTTTCGGGCCGCATCACTGCCGCGCTGGTGGCAGGCGGTGCCATCGTGCTGGGTGCGCTGAACCGCGCCGGCATCGACATCACCACCCACATCGCCCGCTGTGCCGGCATTTCCGATACGCCCTTTGCGCTGGACGATGCCGCCGCACTGGCCGCTCAGGTGAGCGTGCTGGAAAGCAGGGACGAGGGCTTCGCCCTGCTGGATGCTTCCGTCGAAGAGCCGATGAAAACGGCCATCCGTGCCGCCGGTTCGGAGGGCGACAGCGTGGGCGGCATCCTTGAAACAGCCATTCTCGGCCTGCCCGCCGGTGTGGGCGAGCCGTATTTTGACAGCGTAGAGAGCCTTATTTCCCACATGGCGTTTTCGGTGCCTGCCGTGAAGGGCATTGAGTTCGGCACCGGCTTCGGCTTCGCCGACCTGAAAGGCTCTGAGGCCAACGATGCCTTCCGCATGAAGGGCGATTCGGTGGTCACGGCCACCAACCACAACGCGGGCATCAACGGCGGCATCACCAACGGAATGCCTGTCGTCTTCCGCACCGCTGTCAAGCCGACGCCCAGCATCTACAAAGAGCAGGAGACGGTGGATTACATTGCAAAGCAGGACGCGCCCCTCTCCATTCAGGGCCGTCATGACCCCTGCATCGTGCCTCGCGCCGCCATCGTCCAGACCTGCGCCGCCGCGCTGGCTGTGGGCGATTTGATGACCGCCCGCTATGGCACCGCATGGATGGAGCGGCCCACCAGCTACCGCAGGGAGGGACTGTGATGGAATACGGACTCATCGGCTCGAAACTGGGCCATTCCTACTCGAAGATCATCCATGAGATGCTCTGCGGCTATCGCTACGACCTCTGCCCGCTTCCCACCGAAGAGGAAGCCCGGGCTTTCCTGACCAGGCGGCAGTTCAAGGCCATCAATGTCACCATCCCCTATAAGCGGCTGGTGATGGAATACTGCACCTACATCGACCCCCGTGCCAAGGCCATCGGCGCGGTGAACACTGTGGTCAACAAGAACGGCCTGCTCTACGGCTACAACACCGATTATCTCGGCTTTGCCCACCTGTGCGACGCCCACGGCGTCGATTTTGCGGGCAAAACCGTCCTCATCCTCGGTACCGGCGGCACCCACAACACCACCAGCGCCGTCGCCCGCGACAAGGGCGCGGCCAGAGTGCTCACCGTCAGCCGGACGCCGGACGCCGCCAAGGGCCAGCTCTCCTATGAAGAGGCTGTGTTCAGCGGCGCACAAATCGTCATCAACACCACCCCCGCCGGAATGTACCCCAACGTGGGCGTGTGCAGTCTGGACGTGGCAAAAATGCCCGGGCTGGAAGCTGTACTGGACGTGGTGTACAACCCCGATAAGACGGAACTCATCCTCCGGGCCGAAGAGGCCGGGACCCCGGTGGCTGTGGGCGGCCTCGAGATGCTGGTGGCGCAGGCCGTGTACGCCGCCGAATACTTCCTCAGCCGGAAGTTCGACGACGCAGCAGGGGAGATCGGCCGCATCACTGCCGCACTCCGCCGCGATATGCTCAACGTGGCCCTCATCGGAATGCCCTCCAGCGGAAAATCTACCGTGGGCCGTGCATTGGCCGAAAAGCTGGGCAAAAAGTTCATCGACCTCGACGAGGAGATCGTCAAGGCCGATGGCCGCAGCATCCCCGACATCTTCGCCGCCGAGGGCGAGGACGGCTTCCGTGCGAAGGAATCCGCCCAGACCGCCCGCTTTGCCAAAGAGGGCCGACAGCTGCTCTCCTGCGGCGGCGGCATCATCAAGCGGGGCGAGAATCTGCGGGCGCTGCATCAGAACGGCGTCGTGCTCTTCCTCGACCGGCCCCTGGATGCGCTGACGGTGGGCGGCGGACGTCCGCTCTCGTCCAGCACCGAGGCGCTGAAAAAGATGGAGGCGGAGCGCCGCCCCCTGTATCTCGCGGCGGCAGACGCCGTTATCCCGAACAGCGGCACGGTGGAAGACGCCGTGACCGCCGCAATGGAGGCACTGGATGAAATTTTTAGTCATTAACGGCCCCAACCTCAACATGATGCACTTCACCGAGCCGGGTGTGGCCGGTCAGCTGGATTATAACGGTCTGCTGGATTACCTCGAGCTGTGCTGCACCCAGATGGGCATGGAAGTGGAATTTTTCCAGTCCAACCACGAGGGCGACCTCATCGACGAGATCCAGTCTGCCGCAGGCCGGGCCGATGGCATCATCCTGAACCCCGGCGGCTACGCCCACTACAGCGTCGCCATCCTCGACGCGCTGCGCCTCTGCGGCGTGCCTGCCGTGGAAGTGCTGCTCAGCGAGCCCGACGAGCACGAGTCCTTCCGCAAGACGGACATCGTCTCGTTCGGCTGTCAGGGCCACTTCATCGGCGAGGGCATCAGCGGCTATCTCCACGCTGCCGCCTATCTGGCCCAGCTGCTGCGGCTGGACGGCAGTGCGCACACCCATTTAGTGATGTAAAAATCGACTCTCTTCTGCTGGAAAGCGGAGCAAAGAGGGCGTGGAAAAGAAGGATAGAAAGGAAAAATTTTATGATCATCTCCACCAAAAAGGGTACCCCGAAGGAAGAACTCGAGAAAATCGTTGACCGCTTCGAAAAGCAGGGCCTCGACGTCACCCTCATCACCGGCAAGGACTACAATGTCTTCGGCCTCGTGGGCGATACCACCAAGATCGACGAGCGCGACGTCCTAGCCAACCCCTGGATCGACAACGTGACCCGTGTTTCTGCCCCCTATAAGCGTGCCAACCGCCTGTTCCACCCGGCAGATTCCGTCATCGACTGCGGCGGCGTGAAGATCGGCGGCAAGGAGAAGATCGCTGTTATGGCCGGCCCCTGCAGCATCGAGAGCGAAGAGCAGGCCCTCCGCATCGCACAGGGCGTCAAGGCCGGCGGTGCGACCCTCTTCCGCGGCGGCGCTTACAAGCCCCGCACCTCTCCCTACTCCTTCCAGGGCCTCGAGACTGAGGGCATCCTTGACATGGTAAAGGCCCGCGAGGCCACCGGTATGCCCATCGTCTCCGAGCTGATGAGCGAGGAACGCATCCCCGAGTTCGAGGAATATGTGGACGTGGTGCAGATCGGCGCCCGCAATATGCAGAACTTCCAGCTGCTCAAGGCTGTGGGCAAGATGCACAAGCCCGTTCTGCTCAAGCGTGGCCTTTGCAACACCATCGAAGAGTGGATCATGAGCGCCGAGTACATCATGGCCGGCGGCAACGAGCAGGTCATCCTCTGTGAGCGCGGTATCCGCACCTTCGAGAAGTACACCCGCAACACCCTCGACCTCTCCGCTGTGCCTATCATCCACGAGAAGACCCATCTGCCCGTCATCGTGGACCCCAGCCACGCTACCGGCAAGGCAAACCTTGTGGAGCCCATGATGATCGCCGCTGTCGCCGCCGGTGCCGACGGCCTTGAGGTGGAAGTCCACTACGACCCCCGCCACGCATGGAGCGACGGCGCACAGTGCCTGACCCCCGACGCCTTTGCGCAGGCTATGGCAAAGTGCCGTCAGGTCGCATGGGCTATTGGCCGGGATATGTGATATGAATGCTACGATAAAACGCGCCCCCGGCGGCATCGGCGGCACCATCACCGCGCCGCCCAGCAAGAGCATGGCGCACCGTGCGGTGCTCTGCTCGGCGCTGGCCGAGGGTGCTTCCCACATCGAAAACCTTGAATTCAGCAAGGATATTTCTGCCACCCTCTCCGCCGCCGGGCAGCTCTGCGCCAAAGTGCGCACCGGTGCGGATCGTGCCGTCGTGGAGGGTCTGGGGAGCTTTCTGCCCGTCAGCGCTCCGGTGGACTGCTGTGAGAGTGGAAGCACCCTGCGCTTTCTCATCCCCATTGCCAGCCTCACCGGGCAGAAAGTGACCTTTGTTGGCCGCGGACGGCTGATGGAACGCCCTCAGACAGTATACGAGAAGTTGTATCAGGAGCAGTCTCTCCGCTTTGAACAGTCTTCGGCGGGCCTGACCGTCGAAGGAACTCTGAAAAGCAGCGAATACGAGCTGGCGGGCGACGTGTCCAGCCAGTTCATCAGCGGATTGCTGTTTGCCTTGCCGCTGCTGGCAGGCGACAGCACCCTCCACCTTATCCCGCCGGTAGAGAGCCGCAGTTATATCGAGATGACCCGGGCAGCCCAGCGCCGTTTCGGCGTCGAGAGCCGCTGGCAGGACGAAAACACCCTCTTTATCCCGGGCGGGCAGAAATACCGGCCTTGCGATTACACCGTGGAGGGCGATTACAGCCAGGCGGCCTTCCCGGCGGTGCTGGGAGCGGTGCAGGGCGGCGTGACCCTCAAAGGATTATCCGCCGACACCCTGCAGGGCGATGCCGCGATCCTCGACATTCTGCGCCGCTGTGGTGCAAGCTTCCGCACCACCGATGCAGGCATCGTGTTCGAGAAAGCACCTCTCCACGGTGTGGACATTGACCTTGCCGACTGCCCCGACCTCGGCCCCGTGCTGATGGTCCTGGGCCTGCTTTGCGAAGGGACCACCACCATCCGCAACGCGGAACGTCTCCGTATCAAGGAGAGCGACCGCATTGCAGCCATGGAAGCCGAACTGCGGGCCTGCGGCGGCGTCCTCGAGAGCGAGGGCGGCACCATCACCATCCACGGCTGTGCAGACAGGCTCCACGCCCCCGCCGCGCCGCTCCATGGCCACAACGACCACCGTGTGGTGATGAGCCTTGCGGTGCTGGCGCTGGCCGCCGGGCTGGAACTCTCCATCGACGACGCCGAGGCCGTGCAGAAGAGCTGGCCCCATTTCTTTGAAGCCATCAAGCCGTTAGGCGCGGAGGTAGAATATGCTGGATAAAACAAAGCGTTATCTTATCGTGGGCCTCGGACTGCTGGGCGGCAAATACGCCCTCGAGCTTTCCAAAGCCGGATTCCATGTGGACGGCATCAACCGCAGCGAGGGCCACTTACAGTACGCCCTCGACCACGGCTATATCGAGACCGGCAAGACCCACGATTTCGAGGACCTCGTCTCGCAGGCCGACCACATCATCTTCGGCCTCTACCCCACGGCCCTCATCGACTGGTTCAAGACCTACGGCTATCTCATCAAGCCCGGCTGCATCTTTACCGATGTCTCCGGCGTCAAGACCGGCCTTGTGGAGCCGGTGCAGGCCATGTGTCCGGAGGGTGTGGAGTTCATCGCCAGCCACCCGATGGCAGGCCGTGAGACTTCCAGCGTCGAGCACGCCGCCGAGGTCAGCTTTGCCCCGGCCAACTTCATCATCACCCCCACCGAGAAGAACACCCCCGAGGCCGTCCAGTGGGCAAAAGAGCTGGCCGAGGTGCTGGGCTTCCGCCACATCTGCACCCTGACGGTGCAGGAGCACGACAAGATGATCGGCTACGTCAGCCAGCTCTGCCACGCCATCGCCGTCAGCCTCATGTGTGCAAACGACAACTCTTCTCTCTGCGAGTACACGGGCGACTCTTTCCGCGATTTGACCCGCATCGCCCGCATCAACGAGAAGATGTGGGCGGAGCTGTTCCTCTGGAACAAGGAGAACCTCATCGCCGAGATCGACCAGTTCGATTCCGCTCTGGACCAGCTGCGGGACGCCCTCGTGGCCGATGACCGGGACAAGCTGGAAGAGATGTTCCGTCTGTCCACCCAGCGCCGCGCCGCATTCGACAAAAAGGACTCGTGACCGTAAAGGAGGCCGCCCATGCCCAAGCAGGAGGGACAAAAATCCAAACTGTTGGCGCTGCTGCATATCTTTGAGCAGCAGACCGACGAGGAGCATCTGCTGAATGTGCCTCAGCTGGTGGAGCTGCTGGCCCGGCAGGGCATCCTCTGCGAGCGAAAGAGCGTCTACAGCGACATCGACGCGCTGAACGCGCTGGGCTATGACATCCGGCTGCGCCGGGGCCGCAGCGGCGGCTATTGGATGGCGACGCGGCCTTTCGAGCTGGCGGAGCTGAAGCTTCTGGTGGACGCTGTCCAGTCCAGCCGGGTCATCTCGAAAGCGTCCAGTGATAAGCTCATCCATAAGCTGGAAGGGCTGGCCTCCCAGTATGAGGGCAGTCAGCTCCAGCGTCAGGTCTATGTCGATGGCCGCCCCAAGAGCGCCAACAAAGACCTGCCCTACAGCGTGGATGCCCTCTTTACGGCCATCAACACCGGCAGGATGGTGCGCTTCCGCTACAAAAAGGCGGGACGCCCCGCGCCTTACACCATCAGCCCCTGGCAGATGGCGTGGGAGAACGGCTGCTACTACCTCATCGCCTATCAGGACGAGAAGGAGCCGGTGGGCATCCGCCATTACCGGGTGGATAAAATGGCCGGCGTCACGGTGCTGGACGAGCCCCGCCGCGGCAAAGAGCAGTTCGCGGATCTCGACCTGCCCGCCTACCTGAAAAAGCACTTCCAGATGTTCGGCGGGCCGGAGTATAGAGTCACCCTGCGGTGTACTTCCGACCTTGAATCAGCCATGCGGGAGCGCTTCGGCGCTTCGCCCATCTTCGTGCCGGAAGGGAAGGAACATTTCCATTTCGACGTCCCCGTCTGTGTCAGCGACCAGTTCTACGGCTGGGTCTGCGGCTTCGGCGGCAAGATAGAAGTCGTCTCGCCCGCCGAGGTGCGGGACGGCCTGCGGGCGCTGAACGAGCGGCTGGTAAAAATGCATCAATAAAAATAAAGAGGCTGTTGTTCTAACCTCTCCGTCACGGCTGCGCCGTGCCACCTCCCCTATCGAGGGGAGGCTTTGGCATGGCGGAAAGCCTTCTCTTTTCGCCAGAGGCTCCCCTACTAGGGGAGCTGTCGAGCGTATGCGAGACTGAGAGGTTGAGTCAACAGCCTCTTTTTCTGTATAAATATTATTTGAAATTACTTTGCGTTGAACACATACTTGTCCATCCGGTGGAACGCCTCTTCAATGCGGGCGCGGGGCGAGGCCAGATTGATGCGCAGATGGCAGGGGCCGTGGAACATCACGCCGTCCTGCACGGCAGCACCGACGGCCCAGCAGGCTTTCTCCACGTCCTGAATGGTCTTGCCGTGGGCGGCGCACCAGTCGGTGCAGTCCACAAAGAGCATATAGGTGCCTTCGGGCTTTGTCACATGGACACCCTCGAAGTGCTTTGCGATGTAGTCACAGGCGAAATCCACGTTGCCGGTCAGCGTCTCACAGAGCTCGTCGGCCCACTCATAGCCTTCGGGGCGGTAGGCACCGATGAGGGCGTGCATCGAGAGGACGTTCATGGAGTTATAGTGGCAGAGGGAGGATTCCTTCTTGATGCGGTCCCGCCACCACGGGTTATAAACGATGTGATAGCTGCCGATGAGACCGGCGAGGTTGAAGGTCTTGGAGGGGGCGTAGAGGGCGGCAGTGCGCATCCGGGCGTCCTCACTGATGGACTGGGTGGGGATGTGCTTGTGGCCGGAGAGGATGATGTCCGACCAGATCTCGTCGGATACGACGTAGACATTATACTTTTTGTACAACTCCATGGCCTTTTCCAGCTCCCACCGCTCCCAGACGCGGCCGCAGGGGTTGTGGGGGCTACACAGGATGGCGGCGTGGATGTGCTCTTCGGCGAGGTGCTTTTCCATGTCGGCGTAGTCCATCCGCCAGATGCCATTCTCGTCCTGCACCAGCGGGGAGTGGACGATGTCATAGCCGTTGTCGGTCAGGCAGCGGGTGAAGCCGATGTAGGTGGGGCTGTGGACCAGCACCTTGTCGCCCCGGGAGCAGACGCAGTTCAGTGCGCTGATGACGCCGCCCAGCACGCCGTTCTCGTAACCGATGGCCTCGGCGGTCAGACCCGTGACGTCGTTGCGAGTCTCCTGCCAGCGGATGATGGAGCCGTAGTATTCGGGCGTCGGGTCAAAATAGCCGAAAGCCGGGTGCTGGACCCGCTCGATGACGGCCTGCTGGATGGTGGGCAGGCAGACGAAGTTCATGTCTGCCACCCACATGGGGATGGCATCGAAGCCGGGCTGCGGTGCGTCGGGCGCAAAGCCTTTGCCCAGCCCGTCCACGGCGATGGCGTCCCGGCCATGGCGGTCGGGCAGGGTGGTGAAATCGTACTTCATGGAAGTTCCTCCTGTGGATGCAAAAAAGGCTTTCCCCAAAGGGAAAGCCATAGGTGCAGAAAATCAGCCCTCGATGAGCTCGACGGTCTTCATCTTGACGGGGGTCTTGGGCTTGTCGTTCCAGTCGGTGGGGACGGATGCGATCTTGTCCACGACGTCCATGCCGGCGACGACCTTGCCGAAAGCGGCGTACTGGCCGTCCAGATGGGGTGCGTCCTTATGCATGATGAAGAACTGGCTGCCGGCGCTGTTGGGGTTCATGCTGCGGGCCATGCTGATGACGCCGCGGACGTGCTTGATGGGGTTGTTGACGCCGTTGGCGGCAAACTCGCCTTTGATGTTCCAGCCGGGGCCGCCGGTGCCGTTGCCCAGCGGGCAGCCGCCCTGGATCATGAAGTTGGGGATGACGCGGTGGAAGGTCAGGCCGTTGTAGAAGCCCTGACCGACCAGCTTCTTGAAATTCTCACAGGTGATGGGGGCAGCTTCCTCGTTCAGCTCGATGTCGATGATGCCGCCGTCTTCCATAGTAATGCGAACCATAGTTTTAACAATGCTCCTTTTATCATAGCCCGTTTCGGGGTGGGTGCGGCAGATGCTCTGCCGAAGCTCCCCTTTAGTATACCATACCTTTTGCAGAGCGCAACGGCGCAGATGCAACCTTTTTGTAAAGAATCACCGCATTTCTACCATATCCTGCCAGAAACGCTTGGGACAGTGGGTCATCCGGCCCTTTTCGTTGTGGCGGGCCTTGATCTCCAGCGTGTCGTAGAACTGCTTCCAGAGAGCCTGAAACTCCTGTTCCCGGGCGCTGGGCGGGGGCAGCTCCAGCGGCGCAGCCAGCTCCAGAAGCTGGGCCTTGTGCTCCTGATAAAGCAATACCGCCTGATGGACCGCGTCGTATATCATGAAGTTCTCTTCCGGAAAGCGGGAGCAGAAATGCCCCCGCAGCAGAGGCAGGATATAGTTTTTGGGGTGGATGACCGCACCCAGCATCCCGTCGTGCTCCTCGAAGCGGACGAAGCCCTGAAACTTGTCCACCTCCCAGTCGAGACTCTTTTTCATCTCGTAGAGCGGGGCCACATCCGGGTGGCCCATCCGCTTGACCGTGCCGGGGCCGAGGGCGAAGGCCAGATGCAGGAAGCGGATGAGAAGCAATTCCTTATCTTCCTGCCCGGAGAGAAAATCCCGGCTGACGAGATATTCCGTCTCCCGGCCCAGTTTCCGGCCAAGGGCCGAAAAGACCCGCTGCGCTCTGGAAGAGTCCGTCTCGATGTCCCGGACGGGGTAAAGGGTGGCCGTCTCCCGCTGGGGCGTCCAGACAGCGAAGGGGATCTCATGCTGGGCGAAACTCTCGAATACACAGCACAGAAAGCCCTCAAAGCTGCCATCGTAGAGGTAGACCACATCGGCGTCGTGGAGCTTCCGGGGCGGCATCACAGTGCTCTCGCCAGACATTGCACCGCCTCCTCCCGCACCATCCGCTGGGCCGCCCGGGGCGGCACGCCCTGTTCCACCAGCCGGTCAACGGCGGGCGGTGCGAACATACTCAGCTGCTCGGCCCCGGCGCTGAAGACGTTGGGGTCGATGAGCGTCCGGGTGATGCGCTCCCGTCCGGCGCTGCCCCGGCCCGGGTGCGCCCCGGAAAAGCCCCGGCAGGTGATGAAATACTGTGCCCGCTTGAGCACGACGCCCATCCGCTTCAGCTCGTCGAGGCCGAGGGACGACAGCCGCCGGGCGTCCCGGATGCGGCGGGCGCTCTTGGGGCCGATGCCCGGCACCCGCAGCAGCATCTCGAAGGGGGCGCGGTTCACGTCCACCGGGAACAGCCCGTAGTGCTGGACGGCCCAGTTGCATTTCGGGTCGAGATAGGGGTTGAAGCTCTGGTTGTCCTTATCCAGTATCTCGTCGGCCTTGAACTGGTAGAACCGCAGCAGCCAGTCGGCCTGATAGAGCCGGTGTTCCCGCAGGAGCGGCGGCTTCGTGTCCAGCGCGGGCAGGCGGGTGTCATCCGATACCGGGATATAGGCCGAGTAGAACACCCGCTTGAGGCCGTATTTCTGGTACATCCCCTCGGACAGCTGCAAAATGTGGTAGTCCGTCTCGGGCGACGCACCGACGATCATCTGGGTGCTCTGGCCGGCGGGAGCGAACTTGGGCGCGTGGCGGTAGAGGGTCAGCTCCTGCCTGCTCTCTTCACCTGCCACCGAGATCTGCTTCATGGGCCGGAAGATGGAGTGGCGGCCCTTGTCGGGGGCGAGAAGATGGAGGCTCTGCTCGCTGGGCAGCTCGACGTTGACGCTGAGGCGGTCGGCGAGGTAGCCCATCTGCTGGATGAGCTCGGGGCTGGTGCCGGGGATGGTCTTGGCATGGATGTAGCCGCCGAAGTGATATTCGTTCCGCAGCAGCCGCAGAACGGTGAGCATCCGCTCGGTGGTGTAGTCGGGGGTCCCCAGCACGGCGCTGGACAGGAAAAGTCCCTCGATGTAGTTGCGGCGGTAGAACTCGATGGTCAGTTCTGCCAGCTCCCGGGGCGAAAAAGTGGCCCGGGGAACGTCGTTGGACTTCCGATTGACGCAGTAGCTGCAGTCGAAGGCGCAGCAGTTGCTCATCAGGACTTTCAGCAGGCTGACGCAGCGGCCATCGGCGGTAAAGGCGTGGCAGCAGCCCGGCGCATAGCAGCTGCCGATGGTGCCGCGCTTCGCCGGATGGGACGCGCCGCTGGACGTACAGGCCACATCATATTTTGCGCTGTCGGCCAAGATGGTGAGCTTGTCCATTAGGGACTGTTCCATAGAAAGATACCTCCCAAAAAGGTATATCCCCCCCTTACCCCCACAGCTGCTGATCAGAAGCGCCGTGGAGCAGGGGAGAGACTCACCACTTGGCCTTCGTCTCGACCACGCGGCCCGCGATGTGCAGGCGGTTCAGGTCCTCACCCTTGATGACCAGATCGTTGTAAGCGGGGTTGAAGGGCTGCAGAACGACGCAGTTGCCCCGCTGGATATACCGCTTGAGGGTGCCTTCGCCCTCGTCGCCGTAGACCAGCACACCCAGGTCGCCGTTTTCCAGCGTGTCCTGCTTGTGGACAAGGGCGAGGTCGCCGTCCTGAATGCGGGGCTCCATGCTGTCGCCGCGCACGACGAGGTAGAAGTAGTTGGAGGGGTCCTTGACGCGGGCATACTCCTGCCCATAATCCTCCTCAAAGGCCAGTGCGCCGTACCCGGCCTTCACGGTGCCGATGACCGGGATGAGGCTCTCGGCGTAGTTGCCGAAGAAACGCTCCTCAGGGGTGGTCACGTTGGACACCGGACGGTAGAGCCCCAGCAGGAAATCGGCTGTGGTGCTCAGGATCTCAGCGATGCGGGCCACCGTGGCGGGGTCGGGGGAGGATTTGCCGCTTTCCCACTTGCCGACGGCCTGCTGGGTCACCCCCAGTTTGGATGCCAGCTCAGCCTGACTGATCCCCTTCTGCTTGCGGCACTGCTTCAAAAGCTCTGAAAACGACATGGTCGTACACTCCTTTACTCCGAGGTCAATATTTTATGCTTTTATTGTACAACAAAAAGATGTTTTTGTAAAGAGAAAAGTGAGCAGCCAGCCAAAAAAAGGTTGTCGCATGAGAGAGATTTGCAGGGCTGGACGAAAAACTTTCAATTTGGGCTTGACAGAAGGCCGGAAATCTGGTAAATTAAATAGGCATTCGGTACGGCGTGTGCGAGTGCCCACGAGGAGAGATGTCCGAGTGGTTTAAGGAAGCAGTCTTGAAAACTGCCGTACGGCAACGTACCGTGGGTTCGAATCCCACTCTCTCCGCCATTTTTTTGAATAAGTGTAACGCACTTTGCTCTGGAGTAGTACTCAAGAGGCCGAAGAGGCGCCCCTGCTAAGGGCGTAGGTCGTCTAAACAACGGCGCGAGGGTTCAAATCCCTCCTACTCCGCCAAGAAAAAGCTCGATGGTTCGTTGAAACCACCGGGCTTTTTCCATTATTGCACACTTTTGTGAATTTTCGGGGCGGATGATTTACTTTTGCACCCGGATTTCTTATAATGGGATAAAACGGAAATGCCGGAACAGGAGGAAACGAGCAATGGCACTCAAAAAATTTGCCCGCAGGGACGTCATCCTGCCTGCAGTGGCCTTCCTGCTCACATTTGCGGTGGCCCTGTTTTCGCTCCGGCTGCTCTCGCTCAATCAGGAAAAAGACGAGCGGCTGCGGGCTGTCTATGCGGCCGAGTCCACCATCAGCCGTGTGTCTTCCCAGCTGAACCGCTATCTGGCAGAATCGGACTTCATCAAAAAATATATTGAGTCGGGCCGTGTGCTCCGTGAAGAGGAGTTTGCAGTTATATCCAGCAATATGCAGGATGGCAGCAGCGTCATCAAGACCCACGAGCTGGCGAAAGACGGCGTCGTCTCCCAGGTGTATCCGGTAGCGGGCAACGAGGCGGCCATCGGGCTCGATATGCTGCATAACCCCGCCCGCAAAAAGGAAGCAAACCTTGCCAAGAACAGCGGGATGTACACCATCGCTGGTCCCTTCGAGCTGGTGCAGGGCGGCACGGGCGCGCTGTTGTTCGACCCCATCTATACCTATAGTGAAAAGGGAGAGCGCTCGTTCTGGGGCTTCTCCATCCTTGTTTTACAGTGGGACAACTTCATTGAGGAGGTCGAGCTGGACAAGATGGAGGATGCTGGCTACCGGTATCAAATCTGGAAAAAAGACCCCTATACCGGCGAAAAGATCGTCATCGCGGAGAGCGAAGAGGATTTCCCCGGCAATGCGCTGGAAGTTGCGTGCAGCGTCCCCAACGATACATGGTATTTTGAAATCATCCCGAAGGCCGGGTGGTTCTCGGACCAGCAGCTCTCGCTGGGCATCGCCATCGCCACCATCATTGGCATAATGGCAGCCTATGCCTGCTGGGAGCTCATGAACCGGCACCAGAAGGACCTGCAGCACGAAGCGGCCCTTGAAAAGTCTGCGCAGGAGGCCCGGGCAGCCAACGAGGCAAAGACCCGCTTCCTGTTCAATATGAGCCATGACATCCGCACCCCGATGAACGCCATCATCGGCTTTTCGGAGCTTCTGGAAAAGCACATCGACGAGAAGGACAAGGTGCTGGATTACACCGAGAAGATACGCTCGTCCAGCGCATTTCTGCTCTCGCTCATCAACTATGTGCTGGAAATGGCCCGCATCGAGAGCGGCAAGGCCGTGCTGAAAGAAGAAACCGGCGACCTGTGCGCGCTGATGCAGACGCTCTCAGACGTATTTGAGCCCTCTGTCCAGCAGAAAAAGCTGACCTGTACCTACCATACGGATGTCGAACATCCCTATATTGTGAGCGACCGCACCAAAGTGCGGGAGATATTGCTGAATGTCATCAGCAACGCCATCAAGTATACGCCCGAGGGCGGACATATTGCGGTGTCGGTGAAAGAACTGCCGGCTGAGAAGCCGAAGACGGGCCGCTATACCTTTACTGTTCAGGACGATGGCATCGGCATGAGCGAGGAGTATCTGCCCCATATCTTCGAGGAGTTCACCCGTGAGCATACCAGCACCGAGAGCAAAGTCATCGGCACCGGCCTCGGCCTGCCCATCGTGAAGGCTCTCGTGGAGTGGATGCACGGCAGCATCGACGTGCAGAGCAAGCTGGGCGCAGGAACCACTGTGACCATCACCCTTGGGTTCCCACTGGCGGATGAGGCCCAGAAGAGCGTAGAGGAGCAGGACGCAGAGGGCGACGCGGCCCAGCTCAAGGGCTGCCGCATCCTGCTGGCCGAGGACAACGACCTCAACGCAGAGATCGTCGTGACCATTCTGGAAGAGAGCGGCCTTACCGTGGAGCGCACTGCCGACGGTGAACTCTGTATCGAAGCGCTCGAGGCCCACCCGGCGGGCTATTATGATGCCATCCTCATGGACATCCAGATGCCCAACATGGACGGCTATCAGGCAACGAAGATCATCCGCAATCTGTCGGGCAATTACCGCACCATTCCCATCATCGCCATGACGGCCAACGCCTTCGACGAAGACCGCCAGAAAGCCCTCTCCGTCGGCATGGACGCCCATCTGGCAAAGCCTGTTGATGTGAAGCGGCTGTTTGGGACGCTGCGGAAAGTGATAAGATGAGCATATCATTTCATCGACAACAAAAAGAACCCCAGCCTAGGCCGGGGTTCTTTTTGTTATGGGCCAGGCAGGACTTGAACCCGCGACCAAGCGGTTATGAGCCGCCAGCTCTGACCAACTGAGCTACTGGCCCACGAAGACGGCGGTCTGCCGCACATGGACTAACTATAAGTATACCAAAAAATCAGAAAAAAGCAAATCCTTTTGCCGGAATTATTTTGTGCGGCGGGCGTCGAACTTGTGCAGCATGAACTCGTCCAGCATCGCGGGCTGGAACAGCGGCTCTTTGTAGCCAAAAGCTTCCCGGATGAAGATGAGGGTCACGATGGTCTGGCGGCCCGGGTCGAACCGGAGGGTGTAGAGGGTGTCCAGCGGCTGCTGGGTGGGCTGATGGAGCGTCAGGTGGAGGGTGAAGCCGCCGTCGTTCTCCCGGCGGCACTCGTAGGCGAAGACATCGTCCGGGCTGTGCTGGTCCAGCCGGTCGAAGCAGTCGTCCAGCGGCAGGTCGGTGCGGAACTCGGACAGGCCGCTGGGGCCGTACTGGCTGCGGCGGTTCTGGTCTTTCTTAGACAGCAGAAATACGATAAAGCCCAGAATGGCCGCGAGAAGAAGGATGGAAAAAACAGCGTTCATGTGCGCCTCCCGATGGAATTTGTGTCGAGTTTTCCTTATTGTAACACAACACGCCCCAAAATGTGTTATAATATTTGAAAAATTCCAAAAACTGATGGGCAGCCTGCGCCCTTTCTGCGGGCGGGAGGAACGATATGAAACTCAAATTCACGCGAAAGACCTGGTATTTCCTGCTGCTGGCTTCCGCAGCGGCCTCTATGCTCAACGGCTTTGCCGTCCTGAGCGGCACCAGCTTCAGCCTCATCGAGCAGATCGCATTCGCCGCGGCGGGCATCGCGGCCCTCTTCCTCGCGGCGGAGAAAGGCTCTGCAAGCTGGGAAAAACGCAACTTCACCGGCGTGTTCGTGCTGCTGATGGTGAGCTACATGGTCAACGGCTGGGCGGGCTACCTCTGCTCTGCGCTGGCCTGGCCGCTGCTGCTCAGCACTGAGTATAAGCGCGGCATGGCCATCCAGCGCCAGCTGCAGCTGGTGGGTGCCGCCGAAGCGCTCCACCTGTTCTTCCTGCTGATGGCGAAATACGGCGGCATGGCCGCGCTGGGCTTCTGGACGAACCTGCTCTGGGTGCTGCTGGCCTGCGCCCGGGGCTGGGCGGCACTGAGTCTTTATAAGATGCAGGAGGACGCATGACCCAGCGGCGGAGAAGACGCCGCGCCCGGCGGGGCCGGTTCGGGCGGCGGGCGTTCCTGGCCGGGGCCGGCTGTGCCGCGCTGGCCGGGGCAGCGGTGATGCTGGGTCGGGGACAGACCGCCTCGGCGTCGTCGGTGCCGCCGACGGACGAAGCAGAGCCAAACGCCGCCCTGCCCTCGGGTGAATGGCGGGCCGTCTGGGTGAGCTATCTGGAATGGGCCGGGATGGACTTTTCGTCCGAAGAAGCCTTCCGTGCCGGTGCGGTGACGCTGATGGACAACTGTCTGTCCATCGGGCTGAACACCGTCATCGCGCAGGTGCGGCCTTTCGGGGATGCTCTTTACAGGAGCACCCTCTTCCCGTGGAGCCATCTCTGCACCGGCGTACAGGGGCAGGACCCCGGCTTCGACCCGCTGGACGTCCTCATCACCGAAGCACACAGCCGGGGCCTTTCGCTGGAAGCGTGGGTGAACCCCTACCGCCTCCGCTCCTCGGCGAAGATGCCGCCCGCGCTGGCGGAAAATAACCTTGTCAATGTACATCCCGAGTGGGTCTGCGCCGTGGGCGAGGGGCTGTACCTGAACCCGGCTATCCCGGAAGCCGCAGACTATGTGGTGCAGGGCGTGGCCGAGCTGGTGCAGAACTACGCTGTGGACGGCATCCACTTCGACGACTATTTTTACCCCACGACAGACGCTGCGCTGGACGCGGCCCAGTTCGCCGCCAGCGGCGCGGGGGATCTAGCCGCATGGCGGCGGCAGAACGTCACCACGCTGGTGAAAGCGGCCCACGACGCCGTCAAAGCCGCCGACGCTACCCTCCGTTTCGGCGTCAGCCCGCAGGGCAACCCCGACAACGACTTTGGACAGCAGTACAGCGACGTGAAAGCATGGCTGGCCGCCGAGGGCGAAAACGCCGTGGTGGACTACCTCTGCCCGCAGATATACTGGGGCTGCGGCTATACCCTCCAGTCGGGCAGCACCCGCTTCGCCTTTGAGAACATCGTGCCGGAGTGGCTGGCCATGCCCAGGGCGGCATCCACGGCCCTCTACTTCGGGCTGGGAGCCTATCGCATCGGCGAGGGCGACGGCGGTGCCAACGAGGACAGCCAGAGCCAGTGGTGTACGGGCAGCGCTCTTGCCCGGCAGGTGGAAAGTCTGCACAGCCTCGGCGCGGGCGGATGGGCGCTCTACCGGTACGATTCGCTGTTCCGGTCGGCTCAGCCGGAGCTTGCCGACGCCGAACGTGCGGCGCTGGCCGCTCTGACTACAGCCTGAACTCTTGTATGGGAGCATAAAATGCGGTATACTATATAAATCGTGTAAAACCTCGTGTTAAAACAAAATTTGAGGATAAAAGATCATGAAAAAGATAAAGCGAATCGTCCTGCTCGTCGTGGCGGTGCTGGTACTGCTTGTGGCTGCGTCCGGCGTCAAGACTGTGCTGGACATGAAGAACAGCGCGGACAATGAGGTGCAGGAAGAGGACAGCACCCGCTGGGCCGAACTGACCAGCGACCCGCTGAACCTCGAGGGCATTGCTGACGCCTCGGCCAAGTATGCCTCGGCGGCGGTGAATGGGAGCCTGAACCTCGTGTTCAACGGCATCTGGAGCCGCCAGACCGATTACTTCACCGTCCCGGGCGGCAGCCTGACCATCACCGGCTACGGCACCGCCGAGGGTACCCAGCGGTACAAGGTGTCCGTCTGGCAGAAGGTGGCCGGCGGCGCACAGTACGTCAACGGAAGCACCTATTATATCAAGACCGATGGTCAGAACTACCGCTGCGTCATCTCCGGGCTGGACCCGGCGGCCAGCTACCGTCTGACCATCTCCTACGATTCCAGCCGTTACTACCTCTATGGCGGACTCAAAGTGGAGGGCATAGGATGAAGACACAGACCAAACATTCGCTCATGCTGATGCTCTGTGCCTTTATCTGGGGTACGGCTTTCGTAGCCCAGAGCGCAGGCTCCGGCATGGGGGCCTATTCCTTCCTCGCAGGGCGCAGCTGGCTGGCTGTCCTTGTGCTGATCCCTACCGTGTTCGCTTTCGACGCCGTGCGCAAAAAACAGGGCCAGCCCTACGGCTGGCCGAAAGAGAAGTCGGAGCGCAAGACCCTGCTGGTGGCGGGCCTCGTCTGCGGCACCTTCCTGTTCGCGGCCTCTGCGGCTCAGCAGATCGGCATCACCATCAACCCGTCCACGGCCAAGGCCGCGTTCCTGACGGCCATGTACGTTGTGATGGTGCCGGTGTTCGGCCTCTTTCTGGGCCGGAAGGGCAGCGCTCAGCTCTGGGTCAGCATGGTCATCGCTGTGGCGGGCCTGTATATGCTCTGCATGAAGAACGGCTTCGGCGGCATTGAGACCAGCGACTGGATACTTCTCAGCTGCGCCGTGCTGTTCAGCTTCCAGATCATGTCCATCGACCACTTTTCGCCGCTTGTGGACGGTGTGCGGCTGAGCCTCATCCAGTTCATCGTGGTGGCTGTGGAGAGCTCTGCGGCGGCGCTGATCTTCGAGACGCCCACGCTGGCAGAGTACGGCGCAAACTTTCTGCCTGTGGTCTACTGCGGCGTCATGTCCAGCGGCGCGGGCTATACGCTTCAAATCCTTGGCCAGAAAGATTTGAACCCCGCCATCGCCAGCCTTATCATGTGCTTGGAAAGCGTATTCAGTGCGCTGGGCGGCTGGCTGCTGCTGGGCCAGAACCTTTCGATGCGGGAGAGCGCAGGCTGCACCCTCATCTTCGCCGCCGTTGTGCTGTCTCAGCTGCCCCTTGCGGAGCTGCGCAGATGCAAAAAGGGCGCGTGATGCTGCGAGTGGCCGGGGGCATCCCCTATGAGCTGACGCGGGGGCGGGTCAAGCGGCTCAACCTCCACGTCCGACGGGACGGCACCGTGGCTCTCAGCATCCCCCTGCGCACGACGCTGGAAGCGGCTGACGCCTACGTCATCGCCGAGGCGGAGTGGATACGGGCCGCACAGGCCCGGCAGGCCGCCCGCGAAAAGCGGCAGGAGGAACTGCCCGACAAGGCGGCCGCCCTGGCCCACTTCACGGCCATGAGCGACAAGGTCTACCCGGCCTTTGCCGGGGTACTGGGCGGGCAGAAGCCCACCATCAAAGTGCGCAGCATGACCAGCCGCTGGGGCGTCTGCCATATGGCGAAGCGCCAGATCACCTTCGCGCTCCAGCTCTACAATATGCCCGAGGCGGCACAGATCTATGTAGTAGTGCATGAGTACTGCCACTTTTTGCAGCCCAACCACAGCCCGGCTTTCTGGGCCGAAGTGGCGAAGCTGATGCCGGACTGGAAAGCCCGGCGGGATTTATTAAAATAGGAGAGAAAATCTTTTGGAAAGCGAAAAGACCTCCGGCGGCGATAAATATTCGAAGCTCGCCGGCAATACCATCATCTTTGCCATCAGCAGCTTTTCGTCCAAGCTGCTGACGCTCATCGTCCAGCCGTTCCTGACGTACGCGATGGCCGAGATTTCCGACCTCGGCCTGTCGAAGATTTTGAGCCAGTACGCCAACCTGCTCATCCCCTTTGTGTCGATGGGCATGTCCAACGCCATCATCCGCTTCGGCCTCGACAAGGGCAACAGCGAAAAGCAGGTGTTCACCAACGGCCTGCTCACCATCCTCGGCGGCTTCGGCATCCTCGTGCTCTGCTGGCCGGTGGCGCAGTTTTTGCCCGATATGGCTCAGTACGGCCTGCTCATTTATATTTACGTCCTGATGAGCTGCCTGCGCACCCTCTGCACCCAGTTCGTGCGCAGCCGCCAGTGGAACAAGCTGGTGGCCGTGGACGGTGTGCTCTGCACCGTGGCGACCATGGCGTTTTATGTGCTCTATCTGGTGGGTTTCAAGTGGGGGGCCAACGGCTATCTGCTGGCCATCATCAGCGGCGACTTTGTGAGCGTGCTCTTCCTGATGTTCACCGGCAAGCTCTGGGATTTCATCGAGCTGAAGGGCATCAACAAGACCCTCTGGAAGCAGATGCTCCACTTCTCGCTGCCCATGATACCGGCCCAGATAAGCTTCTGGATCATCAACGCCTCCGACTTGTTCTTTGTGCGTGAGATGTGCGACGGCCTCGACGGCCACAGCGGCGACGCATGGAGCGGCCTGCTCTCCACCGGCTACTTCCTGCCCACCATCCTCACGACGCTGGGCCTTATCTTCTACGACGCATGGCAGCTGTCGGCTGTCACCGAGGAAGAGGGGAGGGCCAAGTTCTTTACCCAGATCTTCCGCACCTATTCCAGCGTGCTGTTCTGCTGTGCAGCGGGCATCATCTGGCTCTGCCGCCCGGTCATGCACGTCATGAAGTCCAACTACTATTACGCATGGCACTTCGTGCCGTTCCTCGTGCTGGCGTCTACCTGCAGCTGCTTCAACCAGTTCATGAACAGCGTCTATGTCGTGAATAAGAAGTCCCAGCGCAGCATGGTCACCATGATGGCCGGTGCCATCAGCAACTGCCTCATGAACTACTTCTTCATCAAGTGGTGGGGTCCTGTGGGTGCGACCTATGCGTCCTTCCTCGGCCTCGGGCTGGTGTTCACTCTCCGCGCCATGGATGCCCACGGCATGATCGGGATGCATGTCCACCCGGGCCGTGTCCTCGTCAACGCCGCCGCGCTGGTGTTCGAGGCTTTCGTGCTGCTGGCCGAGACGCCGCTGTACGGCCTCTGGACGGGCATCATCACCGCCCTCATCATCCTGTACAACTTCTCCGGTGTCTGGGCCATGGCCCGCATCCTGCTGCCTAAAATTCTGGGCCGCCGGGGCAAGGCCCTTGTGGCTGTCGTGGACGGCTGGGCAGCCAAAAAGTAAAAATGGATCTATAAGCGCTCTGTCAGGCGGCTTTCGGGCCGCCCGGCGGGGCGCTTTTCCGTAGTCCAGAAGAAAAAGCCCCCACATCGTCAGTCCGATGAAGGAGCTTTGGATTCAAAGATGCAGTTGTTTTTCGAGCCAGCCGGCGATGTCCGCAAACACCTCGGCTTTGTTCGTCTCCACCAGCAGTTCATGGCGGGCGCCGGGGTAGAATTTCGACTCGATGTTCCCGACACCGGCGTCCCGGAGGCTCTGGATAGCCCGCCGGACTCCGGCGGTGCGCTCGCCCACAGGGTCGGCGTCACCGGCGAGGAAGAGAAGGGGCAGGTCCTTTGGCACCCCGGCCAGAACGGCGGGGTCGTACAGCCGCAGGATGCCTGTGAACATGCTGTAGTAGGCGTTCAGGGTGAAGGTGAACATGCAGCGCTCGTCGGCGCGGTACTTGTCCACTTCGGCCTGGTCACGGTTGAGCCAGTCCTGAGGCGTGCGGCCCTCGAGACCCCTGTTGTAGCCGAGGAAGGAGAGGTTCGCCACCAGCTTGCTGCGGTGCTCCCAGCCGAAAAAGACGGCCAGCACCCGGCAGAGCGCCCGGGCCGTGGCGACCAGCGCTTTGGGCTGGAAGCCGGTACCCATGATGATGGCTCCGTCAAGCTCACCGCCCCACTCGCAAAGGTACTGCCGGGCGTAGAACGAGCCCATGCTGTGGCCCAGCAGAAAATAGGGGACGCCGGGATAGAGCTGCTTCGTCAGCGCAGTGACAGCGTGGAGGTCGTCGAGGACGGCGCGGTTGCCGTCGGGCTGGGCGAAATAGCCGTAATCCGCCTTGGTGCGGATGGAGCCGCCGTGGCCCAGATGGTCGTGGCCGGTGACGAGGATGCCCCGGGCGGCCAGATACTCGGCCAGAGGCTTGTACCGGTCGATGAACTCCACCATGCCGTGGGAGAGCTGTAGGATGGCCCGCACCTTACCCTCCGGCACACAGCGGAATGCATGGAGCGTCCGGCCCGGTACGCAGGAGGGCAGGGTGAAATCGGTCATCTGACTCATGTGATTCTCCTTTTCCGTTTACAGCGCAGCGATCTTGGCCCGGCAGGCGGGGCAGATGCAGTAACCCTCATACTGGGCCATGTCGGCCGCCAGCTCACCGCAGAAATCGCAGCTGCCGGCGGGACGGTGCTTTTTGAGGATGATCTGATCGCCCTCCACGAAGATCTCGAGCTTCGAGTCCTTGTCGATGTGCATATTGGTGCGCAGCTCCTTGGGGAGGACGATGCGGCCCAGAGAATCGATGCCCCGAACGATGCCAGTTGTTTTCATATTCATTTCTCCTTTTCAGTGTGTCCGGAAAGATGGCAGAATGAGCGTCGTTTACACCGACACAACGCAAAAAATGTTCCTGTGCAGGAAAAACAGGAAAATTCTGTCAACTTCGTGCCTGTTCAGTATACAAAAAGTTGAGCCATTCGTCAATCTAAACGGGCGGATTCGACAAAAACTTCTCAAAGAAGCAAAGAGGGGCCGCTTTCCAGCAGTCCCGTCTCGTTTTTCTGATTCACTTTCCAGTGGCAGGCGTCTGGCGATAGATGCCCAGGCTGTTGTCCGGCATTGGCATCTCCACCCGGGAGGCACGGTCGTTCACGGCCACCATCATCGCGGCCATTGCGGCCAGCACCACGGCAATGATGAGCCACTTTACAAAATTCGGCAGTTTTTTCATTTGTTACATCCTCAGTTGGCTTTCGGTCGGCAGAGGGTGCGGGCGTGGGCCAGCAGTTCCGCCGCCTCCGGCCCGGAAAGCTGTTTCACCCACGCCGGGCGCTCTGCTGCGCCCGGGCCGGTGCTGTCAGCTTCCGCAAAGCTGGCAAGGCCGGTATCGGTGCGGTCATTCCATGCGATAAAACCTTCCGGCGCGATGTGGGCGCCGAGACGGCAGTCCAGCACCGCCGTCTTGCCCTCGGGACGCCACGGACGCCCCAGATAGACGCTGCCCGCCGGGCAGTCGGAGACGAAATCGCAGTTCCAGAACACAAAGCCAAGTCCATCGGCTTTGCCCGAAGGAGCTGTGACATAGCTGTGGGGGATGTGGTTGTCCACCGTGCGGATGACACAGTTTTCGAAGAGGGCGTCGCCGCCGCCAAAGATGAAATCAATGTCACCTGCGATCTCGCAGTCGGTGTAGTACTGGGCGGTCGGTTTGCGGGGCGCAAGACCGCGCGGGCCGAGAAAGCCGTCCTTCTCCCGCTCCTTTTCGGGCAGCGGGGCGCAGAAAAGCGTGTCCTGACTGCCCAGCAGCTTGACCCGGCGGAACACCGCCCGGGTGCTGTCCACATAGGCCGCGACGGCCTGCCCGGCTTTCGCGCCCGGGCCGGCGTCGTTTTCAATCGTCATGTCCTCCACGCAGAGCATTTCGCCGCTGAAAAAGGCGGTGTAGCTGCGGAAGGTATGGGTGGGCCGCCCGTCCTTGTGGGGCAGCTTGCCGCCGTCGCCCCACACGAGTTTTGTCTTATCTGCACCCGCCCCCCGCAGGGTGATGCAGCGCTTTTCGCAGACCAGCTTTTCCCGGTAAATGCCGGGACCGACCTGCACCAGTGCTTCCTCCTCATAGGGTACGGCCAGCACCGCCTCCGCGATGGACGCGAAGTCGCCGCTGCCGTCCTGTGCAACTGTAACTGTCAGCATATGTGTCTCTCCTATGATCGTTCTAGATACTGACAAGTATACCCTCTCGCCGCCCAAAAAGCAACTCAGCTGTTTTCGAGCCGGAGGACAGCGGCGGTAATGTCGTCGGGACGGCCCCGCTGGACGGCGCGGGCGCGGGCGGCTTCCACCAGCTTTTTCGCCAGAACGTCGGGCTGTTCTGCCTTGGCAGCGGAGAGTTCCAGCTGCTGCATCACCCAGCCGGGGCCGTCCACCAAGAGGCCGTCTGACACCAGCACCACATAGTCCCCCGCCGCCAGATGCACCACCCGGCTCTGCCCGCTAACGCCGCCGAGGATGCCCATCGGCAGGCTGGCTTCGCCCACAGCCCGGGCCTTGCCCCCATGCACGAGAAAGCCCGGGGCCGCACCGGCCTTGAAGAGCCGGGCTGTGCCGGTATAGAGGTCTACGCTCACGAGGTCGAGGGTCGCGCCGCTCTCCTCGTCGCTCTTGAGCGCCAGCGCCACGTTCACGAGCCGGGCCGCAAGCTCTGCGGTAAAGCCCGCTTTGAGCAGGCGTGCCGTCAGCTCTGCGGCGAGGTTGCCGTCTACTGCCGCCGGACGTCCCGTTCCCATGCCGTCGCAGAGTATCATCTGGGCCGCTGCCGCACTGCAGAACTGCTGGACTGCGTCACCGGAGATCTCGCCCCGCGCCGCCGCGCCCGCCGTCCCGAATACGGCCCGGAGCAGGGGCTTTTCGGCAAAGAGCAGGGTGGTCATCCCCTTGCAAGAGAGCACCTGCGGCGGCTCGAGGCTGCGGCGGCAGATATGCCCCACCTCCCCGGCCAGAGCGGCCAGCTCTTTTTCATTGAAGCGGGTGCGGGGCAGCGTCACTGCCGCCCGGGTGCGGCCCAAATCGTCCAGTGTCACAGCACATTCCAGCGGCGGCGTCCCCAGCTGAGCGAACAGCGCCGACACCCGGCCAGACTTGTAGGGCTCCGGGCTTCCGGGACGGCCCAGCTGTTCGCTGAGGACGCCCAGTGCATCGGCCACGGCGCTGTACTGCTCAGTGAGGGCTGTCCGCATGGCCTCGGAGTGGACGCGGGCCTCCCGGCGGCTGCGGTAGAGTGCAAACGCCTTGTCCCCCGCCGCGCAGAGCGCCGCCGGGTGGATGCACCGCGCCAGCTGACCGGGCAGAAGTGCCGCTTCCAGATGGCCTTTTTCTTCCAGAATGGGGCGCAGGGCCTCCATTCCTTCCAGGGTGGAGGCGTGCTCCTGCTTCCAGCAGACTTCCCGCCGTCCGCAGTTGGCGCAAAGGCCGTCGTGGATGTTGTCGATGACCCATCGGAAACCCTCGCACCGGCGTGGAAAAGCGTCGTACACCTCGTTCACCGTCTCCGCCAGCGAGGAGAGGCTTTCGGCCACCGCTTCCAGCCGGGTCGCGGCGGCAGAGAGGCGCGGCCGCTCGTCGCCGGGCGGGTCGTCCTCTTTGAGGGCAGGCATCAGCCAGCCCGCGGGCAGCAGGGCGCAGAGTCCCGCACCCGCCCCGGCACTGAGCAGAAAGCTGAACGCCCCCGCCAGCGGCTGGATGCAGAGCACCCCCGCCACACAGCCGCCCGCATAGGCCGCAAGCCCCTCCACCCGTCGCGCCGGGGCAAGCACTGCCGCAGCGGCACACCCACAGGCAAGCCCGGCGGCGGCAGGCGCAAGGGCAGGGTCTGACGCGGCCAGAGCCGCACCCGTCACCCCGCTGAAAGCCAATGCCTCCAGCGGCAGGCCCTTGCAGCAGAGGGCCAGCTCTGCCGCCGCACAGGCCATTACCCCGGGCAGGAAGAGGCCAAAGCTCATCCCGCCCAGTGCGGCGGCCACAGCGGCAGACAAGATCAGGCTGCCCATGCCCGGTTTTTCGGGCGGGAAGCGCCGCAGGCCGTACCCCGCGGCTGCTGCCAGCAGGGCGTCGCCGCCGCAGAACAGGATGGTCTGAACGCCGTTTTCCTCCCCCGCCGCGAAGCAGACTGCGCTTCCCACCAGTGTGCCGCAGCCCGCTGCCACCGCCGGGACGAATCGGCCGGGCCAGAGCCATCGTGCCGCTACCGCCGCACCCAGTGCGCAGAGCAGGCAGACGCTCTCCACGGTCAGCGTTCCGAAACTCCGGGCCAGCACCCCCAGTGCGGCCCCGGCGGCTCCCACAGCGAAGCAGTCCTCCGCAAAGCCCAGCGTCAGCCCCAGCCCGAAAGGCATCAGCGCACCATACAGCACGGCCCAGCCTCCGGCCAGCCCCAGCAGGAACGCGCTCCCCTGCCGCAGGGCAGGCCGCACTGCCGCCCGCGCCCGGAGCGCACCGTTCACCCGCTTTTTCCCGTCTGTGAGCTGTATCGTCCGAAAAGATACCTGCATGAAAAAATCCCCGCTTTCCGGCGGGGATCTTTTGCAATATTACGCTGTGCTGTTCTGTTTCCCGCGCCTTCTGCGTATACTGTAGCGCAGAGTGCGCGCAGTTTTTGGCGGGGTGATGGGATGGGATAAAATCTCAGCAGAAGTAGTGCGCTTCGCCAAAAAGCGGCTCAGCCATTCAGCTTCTCGATAGCGGCCTTCACCCGCTCGAGGGTCGTTTCGCGGCCCATCATGCAGGCGAGGTCGGTGCCGCCGCCGGGGGTGCGCTGCTTGCCGGAGAGGGCGATGCCCAGCGGGTAGAGCAGCCAGCCATTCTTCTTGCCCAGCTCCTCGGCCTTGGCCTTGCAGGCGTCGAAGACGGTGTCACGGTCATTGAAGTCCAGTGCCTCGTCGCTCAGCACGGGCAGCAGGGCTTCCAGCGCCTCCTTTGCGGACTCAGGGGTGGTCTTCTGCTTCTTATTGGCGTAGAGGCTCACGTCATACTCGGGCATGGCGTCGAAGAAATCCAGCTGCTCGGGGATCTCGCCCAGGACCTCGCAGCGGGGCTGCAGGTTTGCACAGAGCAGCTTCTTGTTGATGGGGGTATGGACGGCGCTGTCGATCCAGGGCTCAGCCTTGGCGAGGAACTCCTCGGGGGACAGGCGGCGGATATACTCAGCGTTGATGGCCCGCAGCTTGAGGGGGTCGAAGATGGCGGGAGACTTGGAGATGCCGTCCGGCGTCCAGATCTTGACCAGATCAGCCAGCGAGAAGATCTCCTGCTCGGCGTACTCGCCCTTGGGGCTCCAGCCCAGCAGGCAGATGTAGTTCAGGATAGCCTCGGTCAGGTAGCCCTTTGCAACGAGATCCTGATAGCTGGCGTCGCCGTTGCGCTTGGACAGCTTGTTCTGAGCGTCCTTCATGACCGGCGGGCAGTGGATGTAGTTGGGGATGTTCCAGCCGAAAGCCTGGTACAGCAGGTTATACTTCGGGGTGGAGGACAGATACTCGCTGCCGCGGATGACGTGGGTGATGCCCATGAGGTGGTCGTCCACGACATTTGCGAAGTTGTAGGTGGGCATACCGTCGGTCTTGATGAGGATCTGGTCGTCCATCTCGCTGTTGTTGACCTCGATGTGGCCGTAGACCATATCGTCGAAGCCGGTCACGCCCTCGCGGGGGATCTTCTGGCGGATGACGTAAGGCTCACCGGCGGCAAGGCGCTTTTCCACCTCTTCCTTGGGCAGGTCGCGGCAGCAGCCATCGTAGTGGGTCATCTCACCGTGGGCGCGCTGCTCGGCGTGGAGGGCTTCCAGACGCTCCTCGGTGCAGAAGCAGTAATAGGCCTTGCCCTCAGCCACCAGCTGCTCGGCATACTGCTTGAACATGCCCATGCGCTCGCTCTGGACGTAGGGGCCGACGGGGCCGCCGATGTCCGGGCCTTCGTCCCACAGCAGGCCGGTCTCCCGCAGGGTGTTGTAGATGACATCCACAGCGCCCTCCACGTAGCGGCCCTGGTCGGTGTCCTCGATGCGGAGGATGAAGGTGCCGTCATCGTGCTTGGCCATCAGGTAGGTGTACAGGGCCGTGCGCAGGTTGCCAACATGCATATAACCCGTAGGCGAGGGAGCAAAACGGGTGCGGATATTATTGTTCGGCATAATGATTTCTCCTTTTAATCTATCATAGGCAAATGAATTGCAAATATCTCTGCCTAAGTTTACCCTCTCCGGCCCTGTTTGTCAACGGAGACAGCAAAGAGAAGCGGCCTTGGCTGGAAAGCGGCCCCGTTTTTGCATGATACCGCAGTCTCCCGCATATGTTGTACGGACAAATCTGAATGGGTGGGAGGCAAGGGTATGTTTGTGGTCACACTGAGTAAGGCAAGCGTCAAGAAGCTGGGCGTGGGGGCGATGTGCTGTGCGCTGGTGGTGTTCAGCGCCATGCTGGGGCGGTACATCAGTACCCGCTCGGTGGCTGTCGCGGCGGCAAGTAATAAAATCGAGAGTGCGCAGGACATCCAGACCTGGTTCACGGGCTATGGGCTGGACGTGGACGGCGCGTCCATCACCGCCGACAAGGTGAAGATCCCCCGCAAGTGGGACGACAGCTTTTCGGCCTTTAATGGGGTGGTGCAGCAGAGCGGCATGGACCTGGCCCGTTACAAGGGCAAGACGGTGGAGAAGTGGACAGCGCTCATCCCGGCGGCCAGCCGGGGCGATGTGAGCAGCTACGGCGTGCTGCTGGTCTACAAGAAAAAGGCCGTGGGTGCGTATCTGTTGGAAAAGCCTTCCGGCACTGTCACCGGGCTGAAAGACGCCCAGACCGCGATGGCCCTGCAGGAGGCCGAACAGGTGTCCGGCGAGGACTTCAGCGGGGACTGGGGCGAACGGCACGAGGATGAACTGACCGACGGGCAGGCCCAGCAGACCTCGGGCGAAGATTTCAGCGGCGACTGGGGAGAGCGCCACGACGGCGAGCTGGGCGCGGAGGGTCAGGCCCAGCAGACTTCCGGCGAGCCGGACGCTGCACAGGAGCAGCCCGTGCAGTACACCGACCTGCCGCTAGACGCCGAGGGATACCCCGTCGAATAACCGTCATTCTGTACAAAAAAGTGCGATGAAACAGAAAAATTGTGCAGTAGTGGTATTTCTGTAGAAAGATTCTGTTCAATGTTACTAAAATTTTTGATAAAAAATCGGCAATATGAAAGGGTGAAAAAAGAACGACTAAGGTTTATAATAAAGATAAACATCCAGCAGCCAGAAGGTTCGAGTGCTGCGTCCCGAGGGGCAGGGTGAGCCGCCCAGGAGGACCGGATGAAGTAAGGAGAAAATGATCATGAAGGAATTCCAGTACACCGTTAAGGATGCCTGCGGCATCCACGCCCGTCCCGCCGGTCTGCTCGTCAAGGTGGCCAAGGGCTTTGCCAGCACCGCCACCCTCGAGAAGGGCGGCAAGACCTGCGACCTGCGCAAGCTGATGGCCCTGATGGGAATGGGCGTCAAGCAGGGCGACACCGTTACCATCAAGGTGGAGGGCGACGATGAAGCCGCCTGCGCCGAAGCTATCCAGAAATTCCTGAGCGAGAACGTCTGATCGCCCAGCGTGATGAGAAGCCCTTGCGGGGAATGTCCTGCGGGGGCTTTTTGTTACGGAACACAAAACAGCAAGAATAAGGAGAAATTGCAATGCAGGTAGGTACCGGTAAAAGCATCCTGAATGGCATTGCCATCGGAAAGCTGAAGATCTATAAGAAAAAAGATACCGTCATCTCTGCCGCCGAAGTGGCCGACAACGCCGCTGAAGTGGCCCGTTTTGAGGACGCCCGCGCCAAGGCCATCGACCAGCAGACCGCTCTGTACGAGAAGGCTCTGGCCGAGGCCGGCGAGGACATCGCCGAGGTGTTCAACATCCACGCCATGATGCTGGATGACGACGACTTTGTGGACGCCATCAAGGAGATCATCAACGGCCAGCACAAGTGCGCTGAGTACGCCGTCAAGACCGCCGGCGACAATCAGGCCGCCGTATTCGCCGCCATGGATGACCCCTATTTGCAGGCCCGCAGCGCCGACGTCATCGACATTGCACAGGCCATCCTCGACATTTTGCAGGGCGTAGACAATGCTACTTTGCAGGGTACTGAGCCCAGCATCCTCGTAGCCGAGGACCTGGCCCCGTCCGAGACGGTCCGCATGGACAAGAGCCTGCTGCTGGGCTTCATCACCCGGGAGGGCAGCTCCAACAGCCACACCGCCATCCTCGCCCGCAGCATGAACATCCCCGCTCTTATCCAGTGCAAGGACATCCAGGACGACTGGGACGGCAAGATGGCGGTCGTGGACGGCTACAACGCCTGTGTCTACGTTGACCCCACCCCCGACCTGCTCAAGAGCCTGAAAAAGCGCCAGCAGGAAGACCAGAAAAAGCAGGCACTGCTGCAGGAGCTCAAGGGCAAGCCCAACACCACCCTCGACGGCAAGACCATCAACGTCTTTGCCAACATCGGCGGCATGAGCGACGTGGGCGCTGTGCAGCAGAACGACGCCGGCGGCGTCGGCCTCTTCCGCACCGAGTTCGTCTACCTCAACTGCAAGGACTTCCCGACGGAGGACTACCAGTTCGAGGCATACAAGCAGGTGCTCGAGAGCCTTGCACCCCGCAAGGTGGTCGTCCGCACCTGCGACATCGGCGCAGACAAGACCGTGGACTACATGAAGCTCGACCACGAGGAAAACCCCGCGCTGGGCTACCGCGCCATCCGCATCTGCCTGACCCGGAAGGACTTCTTCAAGACCCAGCTGCGCGCTCTGCTCCGCGCTTCCGCTTACGGCAACATGAGCATTATGTTCCCCATGATCACCAGCCTGCGGGAGCTGCAGGACGCCAAGGCCGTGCTGGACGAGTGCCGCGCGGAACTGCGGGCTGAGGGCAAGAAGTTCGACGAGAAGATGGAAGTGGGTACCATGATCGAGACGCCCGCCGCTGTCCTCATCGCCGACGAGCTGGCCGAGGAGTGCGACTTCTTCTCCATCGGCACCAACGATTTGACCCAGTACACCTGCGCTCTGGACCGCCAGAACGCAAAGCTGGAGCCCTTCTTCAACCCGCACCACCCCGCTGTGCTCCGGGCCATCAAGATGACCATCGACGCGGGCCACCGCCACGGCATTTGGGTGGGCATCTGCGGCGAGCTGGGCGCAGACACCGCCCTCACCGAGACCTTCCTGCGGATGGGCGTGGACGAGCTGTCCATGAACGCCAAGAGCGTGCTGCCCGTGCGCAAGATCATCCGCAGCATCGACTTGAGCAAGCCTTCCGATAAGTAAGGAGCGCTTGGCCCCAAAAACGCCGCCCCCGGCAGGGAACTTCCCCGCCGGGGGCTTTGCATACCCGAAAAATTTTACCGAAATACTTCAAAACCATAAAGTGCAGTGCTATACTGGTAGCATCGAAATACCTGCTGAGAGGGAATTTTATGACACAACTGCTCATCCGTCTGTTCGTCCGGCACCCGGACGATACCAAGAACGCCGCCGTCCGCACGGCCTACGGCAATCTGGCCAGCCTCGTGGGCATGGCCTGCAATCTCCTGCTCTGTCTGGGCAAGCTGGCGGCGGGGACGCTGTTCGGCTCCATCGCCATCATGGCCGACGCCCTGAACAACCTCTCGGACGCCTCGTCCAACGTGGTGAGCCTCGTGGGCTTCCGTCTGGCGGCCAAAGGCCCGGACGAAAAGCACCCCTACGGCCACGCCCGGTATGAGTATCTGGCGGGCCTCGTGGTCTGCGTCACCATCCTCGCCATCGGGCTTTCGCTGCTGAAAGAATCTGTGCTCAAAGTGCTGCATCCGACGGCAGTGGTGTTCAGCTGGCTCAGTGTGGGGGTGCTGGCGGCGTCCATCGGCGTCAAGCTCTGGATGAGCCGCTTCAACAAGACCATCGGCCAGCGCATCAACTCCGAGACTCTGATGGCCACCGCCGCCGACAGCCGGAACGACGTGCTGACCACCAGCGCCGTGCTCCTGTCCACCGTCCTCTCCCACCTGACGGGCTGGGACGTGCTGGACGGCCTCATGGGCGTGGCCGTGGCGGCGTTCATCCTCTGGTCGGGCTGGGGGCTTATGATGGACACCCTCAGCCCCCTGCTGGGCGAAAGCCCCTCGCCGGAGCTGGTGGAGCACATCGAGCACACCGTCATGAGCTACCCGGGAGTGCTGGGCGTCCACGATCTGATGGTCCACGACTACGGCCCGGGGCATCAGTTCGCCTCGCTCCACATCGAGTTCCCCGCCGAGGCCGACCCGCTGGAAGCCCACGACATCATCGACAACATCGAGCGGGATTTTCTGAAAAAAGACCACTTACAGGTCACCATCCACTACGACCCTATCGTGACGTCGGACGCCGCCGTGGGCATCCTGCGGAGCCGTTTGATGGAAAAAGCCCGCCAGATGGACCCCCGTCTGTCCATCCATGACCTGCGCATCGTGCCGGGGGACAGCCACACCAACGTGCTGTTCGACCTCGTGTTCCCGGCGGGCTACACCGGCGACAAGGACGCGCGGCTGGCCGAGATGTGCAATTTCGTCAAGGAGCAGGACCCGAGATACTGCTGTATGGTGAAGGTGGAGCAGAGCTATGCCTCCGCTCTGCCGGAAGAGGATCAATAAGAAAAAGAGGGAAAGTATTATGCTGAACGAGACTTACCGCGCCATGCTGGGCCACAAGAGCGTCATCCGCGAGACTTTCATGTACGGCAAACAGCGCGCCGCCGAGATAGGCTATGAGAACGTGTTCGACTACTCGCTGGGCAACCCCAGCGTCCCCTGCCCGGACAAGTTCACCAAAGCCATGCAGACCCTGCTGGCCGAGGAAGAGCCTGTCGCCCTTCACGGCTACTGCCCCAGTCAGGGCGACCCGGGCTTCCGCACCGCCGTGGCGGCCCATCTGGCAAAGACCTTCGGCCTGCCTTATGAGCAGAAGGATATTTTCCCCACCACCGGTGCGGCGGGCGCTATCGCCCACGCCATCCGCGCTGTGACAAAGCCCGGCGACGAGGTGCTGACCTTCGCCCCCTACTTCCCCGAGTACGGCCCTTATGTGGAGGGGACCGGCGCTGTGCTCAAGGTCGTGCCGCCTCAGGCACCGGCGTTCCAGCCGAATCTCGACGCCTTTGAAGAGATGCTGACCGAGAACGTCACCTGCGTCCTCATCAACACCCCGAACAACCCCACCGGCGTCGTCTACTCCGCCGAGACCCTGAGCCGTCTGGCCGACATCCTGACCGAAAAGAGCAAAGTTTTCGGCCACAACATCTTCCTCGTCAGCGACGAGCCCTACCGTGACATCGCCTTCGACGGCAAAAAGGTGCCTTACCCGGCAGCGTTCTACCCCCACACCCTGACCTGCTTCTCCTTCTCCAAGAGCCTGAGCCTGCCCGGCGAACGTCTGGGCTATGTGGCCGTCCGGCCCGGCTGCGAGGGCGAAGACGTGCTGGTGGACATGATGGCTCAGATCTCCCGCTTCACCGGCCACAACTGCCCGCCCAGCATCATCCAGAAAGCCACTGCCGAGTGCCTCGACGTCACCAGCGATCTGTCGGTCTACGAGACGAACATGAACCTGCTGTACGATAAGCTCACCGAGCTGGGCTTTGAGGTGGAGCGCCCCGGCGGCACATTTTATATCTTCCCGAAGGCGCTGGAAGAGGACGCCAACGCCTTCTGCCTCAAGGCCCGGGAGTTCGATCTGCTGCTGGTCCCCAGCGACACCTTCGGCGTCAAGGGCTATGTCCGCTTTGCCTACTGCATCGACACCGAGAAGGTGAAGCGCAGCCTGCCCGCACTGGAAAAGCTGGCCGCAGCCTATAAAACCTCTCAGTCTCGCTGACGCTCGCCAAGACCGGGTTGCGGCTCCCAGCATTCGCTTCGTGCTTGAAAAGCACTTGCGCCTTGCTGGCCGTGGCCCCAACAACGACTCCCTGTTTCCACCACTGGCGGCGGTCGTCGTTGTTGCCCCTGAAAAGGAGAGCCAAATCGGACTAGCTTATGAAAAAGAGGTACTAAAATGCATCCGCTCCCCGAATATCCCCGCCCGAGTATGCGCCGGGACAGCTACGTCAACCTGAACGGCCCGTGGGACTACGCCATCACCCAGAGCTCGGAGTTCCCGGCAAAGTGGGACGGCGCTATCCTCGTACCCTATTCGCCCGAGGCGAAAGCCTCCGGCGTGGGCCGGACGCTGCAGCCCGGCCAGTGGCTCCACTACCACCGCACCTTCACGCCCCCGGCGGGCGAGGGAGGGCGCGTCCTGCTCCACTTCGGGGCTGTGGACTACGCCTGCGCGGTGGAGGTGAATGGCCGTCTGGCCGGGGGACACCGGGGCGGCTACTGGCCCTTCACGCTGGACATCACCGACCTGCTCCGCCCGGAGGGCCGCAACACCCTCTGGGTGGCGGTGCAGGACCCCACCGGCACCGGCACGCAGGCGAGAGGCAAGCAGACTCTCCGGCCCGGCGGGATGTTCTACCCGGCCCAGAGCGGCATCTGGCAGACGGTCTGGCTGGAGCGGGTGCCGGAAAATTACATTGATACGCTGACCGTCACCCCGGACTACGACGCCCGGACGGTGACGGTGAAAGTCCATACCTCGAAGCCCGGCGGCGCGGTGAACCTCTGGGCCGTGGTGCGGGCCGGCGGCGTGACCATCGCCGAGGACTGGGGCAGCGACGAGGCCGACCGGGACGGCGAAGTGACCCTGAACATTGCCGAAGAGCATTTCTTCCCGTGGAGCCCCGACAGCCCCTTCCTCTATGATTTGACCGTCGGAACGACCCAGGGCGAAGAAGAGGGCTTCGACACCGTCCACAGCTATTTCGCCCTCCGCAAGTGGGAGTGCAAAGAGGATGCAAAAGGCATCCGGCGGTTTTTCCTGAACGGCAGGCCCATCCTGCTCAACGGCCTGCTGGACCAGGGCTATTGGCCCGACGGCCTCTACACCCCGCCCTCCGACGCGGCCGTGGAGCACGAACTGCACACCGTGCGGGAGCTGGGCTTCAACCTGCTGCGCAAGCACGCCAAAATCGAGCCGGAGCGCTGGTACTACCACTGCGATAAACTGGGCATCATCGTCTGGCAGGATATGGTCAACGGCGGCGGGGCCTACCCGATGTGGTACGTCACCTACCTGACCAACGCCTTACAGCCCCTGATGCGCCGCGCCCCGGACGGGAAGCTGCTGTGGGGTTTTCTGGGCCGGGGCAGCGTCCACAGCCGGGAGGAGTACGCCCGGGAGCTGGCCGACACGGTAGCCGCGCTGGGTCGGCACCCCTGCATCGGGTGCTGGGTGCCGTTCAACGAGGGGTGGGGGCAGTTCGATGCACGGAAAGCCACCGAGACCCTCCGCGCCCTCGACCCGTCCCGTCCGGTGGACGAGGCCAGCGGCTGGTTCGACCGGGGCGGGGGAGATGTGCATTCCATCCACAACTACTTCTATCCGCTCCGCATCCGCCCGAACGTGCGCACGGTGGTCCTCAGCGAGTACGGCGGCATTGCATGGCCCATGCCCGGCCATGAGCCGCCCCGGAAGACCTACGGCTACGGCACGGCCAGAAGCCGGGCAGAGCTGACGGAGCGCTACTGCGATCTGCAGCGCAAGACGGTGCTCCCGCAGCTGAAAAAGGGCCTCTCGGCGCTGGTGTACACCCAGCTGACCGACGTGGAGGACGAGGTGAACGGCCTGTTCACCTACGACCGCACGGCCATCAAACCCGATGCCGCCGCCGTCCGCGCCGTCAACGAGGCGCTGGAAGCGGAGTTTGAAAAGGCAGTAAAAGCATGAACGGACTTTCGGCCATTTTACCCTGTGCAGGTAGAGCTTTTGCCCTTGTTATAAAGGTAAAGCAAAGGGCAGCTTTTGAGGATCTTTGGCACAAATTTTGGCACGGATGCATATTTAACGGGCAGTTTGCTATTTTTCACGGCTTCTGATTGGACAAAATGCTGAAAACAATACCGTATCTTGACAATCTTGTGAAAATGCACTATACTGAACCCATCGAGACAGACCACGAAGTTCTTGTAGTGGTTTGCCGAAATAAAAAATATTTTTTATTGGAGGAATATCACTATGAAAATGTTCAAGAAGATCATGGCTGTTGCTCTGACTGCTGTCATGGCTGTCTCCATGCTGACTGGCTGCGCTATTGGCGATGCTGTCCACGAGAAGCAGCTGCTGAACGCTCTGAATGACGCTGGTACCACCACCAAGGTCAATGGCGCCTTCCATAAGTATGTCAAGGACAACAAGGTCACTGTTAACGGTGTCGATTATACGCTGTCTGAGAAGGCTACTGCAGTTGCTAAGAAGGTGGCTACTAAAGAGACCACTAAGAACGATTTTACTAATGCCGGTTACGTTATTAACCTCACTGATAGCGAGGTTGCCGAAGGCAAGTATGTTATTGCTGCAGTTGTCGTTCCTACCAGCGGTGATTACAAGTGGAACAAGCTGGCTGGTGATGTGAATGCGATTCTGGGCAACGGCTATTCTGCAACTGCCGCTGGCAAGGACGTCAAGGAAGTCAGCGTCGCTATGGAGACCAGAACCACCAAGAAGGCTGCTACTGACGGCAAGGAGTATGACGTTATTGTCATCGTCGCTGCTAAGGTCTAATTGCTTGACTCTTAAAAAGTAATTACAGGCACACGGCCTGTAATGATAAACATTATATGTTCGCGCATGTAGTGATTTATCTCACATAGTCTAGGGGGCGAGGTTCCGCAAGGGATCTCGCCCTTAGGCTTTTTATAGGTGCTGGGCTATTGACATTGGAGAACGATTCCTCTATAATCAAGGTGTAGACCAGCTAGAGATGCATGAGCTGGAAAATCATGGAAACTCAAAAGCGCAAAAACTGTCCGTTTTGAGATGCCGCAGAAGGCGAAAATGACGCCGGAATATAAGAAAAATGATGCATCTGCATTGTTTTTAAGGGAATGGATAAAAACGTCGGATTGCATCAGAATGCGTTAGAAAGCGTCGGACCGCCCGCCCCAGCCTGAAAAGGCCGAAGCGGGCGGTCCGTTTTTATCTTTTGTATTCTGAAAGTTCTGGCGCTTGACAATCCACGTACGGCTGTCTATAATAAAGATAAGGAAAGGCGCTATCCGTGCAAACGGCTAGCTCCTCACCAGTCAAGCATTACAAAAGTAATGACCGCCACCGGTTGGAAGCGTTGGGCGGTCATTTCTTTTTGTGCTTTTTCCTTTGTATTCTTGTGCTTGACAATCCACGTACGACTGTCTATAATAAAGATAAGGAAAGGCGCTATCCGTGCAAACGGCTAGCTCCTCACCAGTTTAAGTCGCTACAAAAAGTAATGACCGCCACCGAGTTGGGGAACTGTGGGCGGTCATTTCTTTTTGTGCTTTTTCCTTTTGCTGCCATAAGAATCATCCTTTTTCCGGTCGTCCATCAGATGTACAACACTTACGAGAAGTGCCAACAGTGCGATGATCGTCTGGAAAAGCAATAGAATTTCCGATGTAGTCATAAGGCATCCCTCCCTTCGCTGTGAGCGTCGGGAGCGGAACTCCAAAAAGTTGCCCTCCCGCGCTTGCTTTGCTCCGAAGAGCAAGACAGCGAGACCGGTGAGGAGCAATAGCCGCCTGCGTTTGGTTGGACAGCGCCTTTCTGCTAAGAGGATACCATAAAAACCGACAAAAAGCAACGCCGCACGATGCATATCCGCGCGGCGCTGGAAGCGGAATTTGAAAAGCAGTATGATAACAGAAAAGCTCCGGGGACCAACAGTTTCCCGGAGCTTTTGTATTATTTTTGAGGAAAATTACTTCTCGTTCTTGATTTTGGAAGCCGGCATCTTCTTCATGGCGGCAGAATCCAGAGCGTGGGGCAGCTGGGCGCCATAAGACTGAATGCTGTCCTGCAGCTCGCCGCTCTTCATGTCGGAGAGGGCCTGTGCGCGGAGGCTGTCCAAAGTGTCAGCGTCCAGCGGGTCGAGACGGACGAGCATCATCAGCGCATAGCTGGAATACTGCACGGCAGCGGCCTCGCCGGGCTTGAGGGCGCGGACAGCGTCGGCAGTGCCTTCCTCGGAGAAGGTGGCGTCGATGTTGTCAGAACCCAGCAGAGCAGTGGAGAGAGAAGAAGCGTCGGAAGAGGGCTCGCTATCCAGCACCGCGTAGATGTCGGGCAGGGCAGCGGCGACGGCGGCGCTGAAAGCGGAGGTCTGGGCGCTGGCTCCATCGGGGGTGGCAGCGTTGCAGCTCTCGGCGGCGGTCTGGGCCAGCTCAAGCATCTGGGCGCTCTGGTCGTCATCAGCAAAAGCGAAGGTGCTGGTGTTGTAGAGCGGCACGACCACATAGCGGATGTAGACCATCTCGTCCTCGAGGTGGCTGGTCAGCTCTGCGTCGGAGACGGGAGTCTCGCCGTCGGTGCCGTAGCACTTCTCGAGCAGGTCGTTGCTCTTGATGAGGATGCGCTCGAACCGCTTGAGGGTGTCGAGGCCGATGCCGTTGGCCTTATAGAGGTCGCCGTTCTGCTCCATCAGCTGGGAGGCGTAGCTGTCGGCCTGCGTCTCCTCGTCGGGGGTCAGCACGCCGCCCAGCTCATCGAAACGGGTCTCGATGGCGGCGTAGGACTCGAGGTTCTCGAGGGTCTTCTGGGCCACATAGTCGCTGACCACGGCGGTCTCGCCGGTGGCGTCATCGACGGTGATGGTGGCCTTGAGGAAGCTGGACACCTTGGTGGCGTCCTGGTCGTCGGAAGCGAGGTCGGCGGCGGTCTGGTAGGCATCGAACTGGGCCAGCAGATAGAGGCCGGAAGGGATGTCCACCTCACCGATGGTGCCTACGGAATCCGGGGTGGAGAGGCTGCAGCCCACGAGGCCGACGGCCAGAGCGAGGGCGCAGACGAGCGCGATGAGTTTCTTTTTCATAAGTGTACTCCTAGTGAATTTATTTTTTGCCGGTGTTTTCCTCCGGCGGGGCGGCAAGGATGTCTGCCATCGCCTTGAGGATGCTTTGCAGCAGTTCCAGCGGCTTTTCGTCGGGTTGGAGAGTCACCGAGAGGTAGGGCTTGGTGCCGGCTCCTGCCGTCACCCGGCCATTGAAAGCGATGAGCAGGCCGCGAATCATGGCCACATCCAGCGTCTCCACCTGTAACAGCAGGGTGTCCTTTTTCTGGGTGACTTCGTAGACGCCCACAGCGGTGGCCTGTACGCGCACCAGCGAGACGTTCACGAGGTCGCTGACAGAGGGCGGCGGGTCGCCGTAGCGGTCGATGAGTTCGTCCAGCACGTCGGCGGCGTCTTCGGGGGTCTGGATGGCGGCGATGCGCTTGTAGGCCTCGATGCGGCCCGGGCCGTCGGCAATATACTTTTCCGGGATGAAGGCGTCCACCCGCAGGTCCACGAGGCATTCGCTCTTGTCGCGCTGGATGGGCTCGCCCTTGGCACGGGCGATGGCCTGACCCAGCATCTTGACATAGAGGTCATAGCCGACAGCCTCCATGTGGCCGTGCTGGCTGTGGCCCAGCAGACTGCCTGCGCCGCGAATTTGTAAGTCGCGCATGGCGATGCGGAAGCCGGAGCCGAAGGCCGTGAACTCCCGGATGGCCGAAAGCCGCTTCTGGGCGATGTCGGTGAGGGTCTTGTCCCGCCGGAAGGTGAAGTAGGCGTAGGCTTTCCGGCCCGAGCGGCCTACGCGGCCCCGGATCTGGTACAGCTGGGCCAGACCCATCCGGTCGGCGTCCTCGATGATGAGGGTGTTGCAGTTGCGCACGTCAATGCCCGTCTCGATGAGGGTGGTGCAGACGAGGATGTCTATCTCGCCGTTCAGCAGATGCTGCCAGACGGGGTTCAGCTCTTCCTCGGTCATCTTGCCGTGGGCGATGCCCACCCGCGCCCCGGGTACCATCTGGCTGACATGGGCGGCGCAGGACTCGATGTTGTCCACCCGGTTGTGCAGGTAGTAGACCTGACCGCCCCGGGCCAGCTCCTTCTTCATGGCTTCGGCGAGGATGACGTCATTGTATTCCAACACGAACGTCTCCACCGGCTGGCGCTCGATGGGCGGCTGCTCGATGGTGGAGAGGTCGCGGATGCCGCTCATGGCCATGTTCAGGGTGCGGGGGATGGGGGTGGCCGAGAGGGTCAGCATGTCCACGCCGATAAAGTTCTCTTTCAGCTTCTCCTTGTGCTTGACGCCGAAACGCTGCTCCTCGTCGATGATGACAAGGCCCAGGTCGTGGAACCGGACGTCCTTGGAGAGAAGGCGGTGAGTGCCGATGACGATGTCCACGCTGCCGGCCTGCAGGCCCCGCAACGTCTCTTTCTGTTGTTTGGCGGTGCGGAAGCGGGAGAGCAGCCCGACTTTCACCGGGAACGCCTCCATGCGGGAGATGATGCTGTTGTAGTGCTGCCACGCCAGCAGGGTGGTGGGGGCCAGAATGGCGCACTGCTTGCCGCCCATGACGCACTTGAAGGCCGCGCGGAAGGCGACCTCTGTTTTGCCGACGCCCACGTCGCCGCAGAGCAGGCGGTCCATAGGCCAGCCCTTTTCCATGTCCTTCTTGATCTCGGCGGTGGCGGTGAGCTGGTCGTCCGTCTCGTCGTACTCGAAGCGGGACTCGAAATCGTTCTGCCAATCACCGTCGGCGGGGAAGGCGTAGCCCGTGGCCTGACGGCGGCGGGCGTAGAGCTCGATAAGCTCCTGCGCCATCTCTTCGGTGGCCTTTTTGACCTTGGCGCGGGTGCGCTGCCACTCGGTGCCGCCCAGCTTTGCAAGCTTCACCTTTTCCTCGTCGCCGGGGGCGGTGTAGCGGCTCAGCAGATCGAGCTGAGTGACCGGCACATACAGCACGTCGGAGCCGGAGTACTGAATCTTCAGGTAATCTTTTATCGCGCCCTGCACCTCGAGACGCTGGATGCCCGCATACATACCGATGCCGTGGCTCTGGTGAACCACATAGTCGCCGGGCTTGATGTCCGAGAGGCTGGACAGGGCGTTTTTGTTCTTCTTGCGCTTTTTGTTTTCGGCGGCCTCGTCGTCCAGACCATGACGCCGGGACGAGATGACCGCCACGCGGGCGAACGGGAAGGTGCAGCCCGCCGTGAGGTGGCCGGGCAGTACCTGAACCAGACCTTTCGCGGGCCGGACGTCCCGGCTCATGCTGACGGCATAGCCCTTGTCAGCCAAATCGCGGGTAAGGGCCGCTGCACCCTTGGGCGTACCGGCGAAAAGGGCCACGGCGTACCCCTGCTGGACCAGCGGGTCGAGGTCTTCCCGCAGGGAAGCAAGGTCGCCGCCCCAGTTGGGGGCCGCGAACGCCTCGGCGTTGATGAGGTCTTTCAGTTTGAACTCGTTCATGCCGCGCAGGAAGTTCTCGCAGAGCAGGGTGCTCTGGTCCTGCGCCGCAATGGCGAGGTCGTCCATGGTCTGGTAGAGCACATCGAGGCCGGGGCAGATGACGCCCTCCTCGAGCAGGCCGGTCAGCTCTTCGCTGCGGCGGAACTCGGTGGCCTTCTGGGCATCCCGGATTCCGCCCACCTCGTCGAGGATGAAGATGGGGCTGCTCAGGTGGTCGAGCAATGTGGCGGGCGTCTTGTACCGCAGACCGTAGTATTTGTCCATAGCCTCGGGCATGACGCCGCTGTCCAGCTGGGCGAGGTCAGACTCCATGGCCTTTTCGAGGGCGGTGCGGCGCTTGCCGCGGGCTTTCTTCTGGGCGGCGCGGAGGGCCTCCGCCGTGTCGGCGGTGCTGCCGAACAGCACCTCACGGGCGGGGGAAAGATAGATCTTTTCCAGCGCACCGTCCCGCCGCTGGGTGAGTAGGTCGAAGGAGGCGAGAGAGTCTATCTCGTCGTCCCAGTACTCCACACGGGCGGGCTGGCGCATATCGGGGGCGTAGATGTCCACGATGTCGCCCCGGACGCTGAACTGTCCCGGGCCGTCCACCTGACTTCGCCGCACGTATCCGGCGGCGAAGAGCCGCTCCACCAGCGCTTCGCGGTTGTAGACCATGCCGGGCTTGAGGGTGAGGGTGTTCTTCTGGAACTCATCCTGCGGCACAGTGTATTGGAGCAGGGCTTCGGCGGGGACGCAGACGGCGTTCAGCCGTCCGCCCGCCAGTGCGCCCAGCACCGACAGACGCCGGTACTCGTACTCGCGGCCCGCACCCTCGACGGGGCGGAGCATGAAGTCCCGGGGCGGGAACACCGCCGCCGAGAGTCCCAGCGTCTTGAGGTCGTCGGCAAAATGGGTGGCCTCGGCCTCGCCGGGCGTGACGACGCAGAGGATGCGGCCCGTGTCCTTCTGGAGCGCGGCGTAGAGCAATGCCCGGCCTGTCGGAGGCAGACCGAACAGCGCCGCCGGGCCGGGGGAGGCGAGGCTGGCCGCTATCTTCTGATATTCAGGGGTGTTTTTCAGGAGCGCTTCGTACATGGTGGACCTCCTTTCAGCCCTCTCAGTCATCGCTGCGCGATGCCAGCTCTCCCATGGGGAGAGCCACTGGCGTGTCGGTCAGGCTTTTGCGAGACAAGAGAGGGTCCTTTTATCGGGAACGGTAGTGCCCTGCTGCCGAGGGCTCCCCCTCTGAGGAAAGACTTCCCCCGGCCGGGGGAAGATGTCGCGTAAGCGACAAAAAGGGGAATCTGGCGCGTCAGCGCCTGAGAGGGATTACCCGTTATACTTGCTCTGCGCCAGACCCAGCTTGCCGTCCATGATGAGCTTTGCGGCGGCTGCGATGTCGGGGCAGCGGTCGGCGAGGGCCTTGGCGTCGTCGGGCGGGAACTTGCCCAGCACCCAGTCGGCCAAATCGTAGTCCGGGCGGGGTTTTGCGCCCACGCCGATGCGGATGCGGGGGAAGTTCTCGCCGCCGAGGCGGGCGATGATGCTCTTGAGGCCGTTGTGGCCGCCCGCAGAGCCGGAGGGCCGGATGCGCAGTTTGCCGGGGTTCTGGGTGATGTCGTCGCACAGGACGATGACGTGGTCAGCAGGGATCTTGAAGAAGCCCGCCAGCGGGCCGATGGAGTCGCCCGAGAGGTTCATATAAGTCAGGGGCTTCAGGAGCACGACCTTGTGGCCGTCCACCTCGCCCTGCCCCCACAGGCCCTGAAACTTGGTCTTGGAGACGGAGATGCCCCACTTGCCGGCCAGATAGTCCAGCGCGGCAAAGCCTGCGTTGTGACGGGTGCCGTCGTATTTCGGCTCCGGATTGCCGAGGCCGGCAATGAGCCAGATGTCATTGGTATTCATATGATATATTCTGCCTTTTTTACGTTGGATCTGTTTTCGAACAATATGTTATTATAACATACGCGCGCGCAAAAAGATACACAAAAAACATAAAATGCCCCGGCGCACGGATGCGGAACGTGCGCCGGGGCAGATGGAAAGCGCTGGATGCGGAACCGGCGCTCTGGGCAGAGTCGGAGGGAGAGTAAAAACGGAAAACTTAACCCTGCTCTTTTTCGAGTTTCTGCTTCTTTATAATGTACGCCTCCATTTTCGGTTCAGCCCAGCCGTCGAGGTTGGTCTGACGCTCCCGGGCGATGCCAAGAGCCTGCGGGGGAACGTCCTTGGTGATGGTGCTGCCGGCGGCGGTGTAGGCCCCGTCGCCGATGGTGACGGGGGCGACAAGGTTGGTGTTGCAGCCGATGAAGCAGTAGTCGCCGATCTGAGTGCGGAACTTGTCCTTGCCGTCGTAGTTGCAGGTGACGGTGCCGCAGCCGAAGTTGCAGTACTTGCCCACATCGCTGTCGCCGATGTAGGTCAGGTGGCTGACGGTGTTGCCCCGGGCAAAGTTGGAGTTCTTCGTCTCGACATAAGCGCCCAGATGCACACCGTAGCCGGTGACGGTGTTGATGCGCACATGGGTGAAGGGGCCGATGTTGTTGTGGGGGCCGAGGTGGCTGCTGTAGACCTGGCTGGCGTTGACGGTGGTGCCTTCGTCCACGGTGCTGTCCTCGATGAGGGTGTTGGGGCCGATGACGCAGCCTGCGCCGATGGTGGTCTTGCCGCGCAGGATGGTGCCTGCGAGGATGACGGCTCCCGGGGCAATGACTACTTCAGAGCCGATCTCCACATTGCGGCTGCGGATGTCCACGCCGTTTGCGATGTGGCGCAGCAGCACCTCTTCGCGCTGGGCCTCGGAAGCGTCGAGCTTTGCCTTTGCGGCAGCCAGTGCGGATGCATCAATATTCTGCATAGAGAAAAACCTCCTCCAAAACCGCCTCTCGCAGAAGCTGTGCAGACCCCTGCGGAAGAGAAAATGTTGTATCCAAGATAGAAGAAATTCGGAAAGATGGAAGACAAACAAAAACGGCAATGAGTTTAATGGATGGAAAGTTGTATCCAACTACCCAAAAACGGCGTCAGAACTCGAAAATCCTCTTCAAATCTTTCCCATTTTATATTACCCAAAAAGTGAGTAAAATGCAAGGGTTTGCACAAAAAATATCAAACAAATTCGGTGATTTGTCCGATGGAATAGACGTGAAATTCTGGTATAATAGTTTAGCATTCATAGAGAAATGTTTATCGTATGACAAGACAGAGCAACGATAAGACCGCCGTGCTTCGCGCCAGCGGCCACCATTTGGGAGGTAAACACGCATGAGCAAAAAGTATCTGTACTACTTCAGCGAAGGCAACGATGCCTTTGGCGGCGACAAGGTCACCATGAAGAACATTCTGGGCGGCAAGGGCGCTGGTCTGGCTGAGATGACTGCAGCCGGTATGCCGGTGCCGCAGGGCTTCACCATCACCACCGAGGCCTGCACCCAGTACTACGCAGATGGCCGCCAGATCAACGACGAGATCACCGCTGACATCTTCGAGCACGTCAAGGGCCTCGAGAAGATCACCGGCAAGACCTTCGGCGACAACGAGAACCCGCTGCTGGTCTCCGTCCGTTCCGGCGCACGTCAGTCCATGCCCGGCATGATGGACACCATCCTGAACCTCGGCCTGAACGACGAGGCTGTCGAGGGTCTGGCCAAGAAGACCAACAACCCCCGCTTTGCATATGACTGCTACCGCCGCTTCGTGCAGATGTTCGCCGACGTCGTCATGATGGTCCCGAAGAGCCTGTTCGAGGTCGAGATCGATAAGCTGAAGGAAGCCAAGGGCGTCAAGAATGACGTTGACCTGACTGCTGACGACCTGAAGGAACTGGTCGGCACCTTCAAGAAGATCTATGAGGACAACGAGGGCAAGCCGTTCCCCCAGGACCCCAAGGATCAGCTCATCGAGGCTGTCAAGGCCGTCTTCCGCAGCTGGGACAACCCCCGTGCAAACGTCTATCGTAAGATGAACGAGATCCCCTACGAGTGGGGTACCGCTGTCAACGTCCAGCAGATGGCTTTCGGTAACTCCGGCGACCGCTCCGGCACCGGCGTTGCATTCACCCGTGACCCCGCCACCGGCGCTAAGAAGCTGATGGGCGAGTACCTCATCAATGCACAGGGCGAGGACGTCGTTGCTGGTGTCCGCACTCCGTCTCCCATCAGCCACCTGCACGAGCAGATGCCTGAGGTCTACGACCAGTTCGTTGAGATCGCTACCCGTCTGGAGAACTACTTCCGCGATATGCAGGATATGGAGTTCACCATTGAGGACGGCCACCTGTACATGCTGCAGACCCGTAACGGCAAGCGTACCGCTCAGGCTGCTCTGCAGATCGCATGTGACCTGGTGGACGAGGGCATGATCACCGAGCAGGAGGCTGTCCTGCGCGTGGAGCCCAAGCAGCTGGATACCCTGCTGCATCCCCAGTTCGACGCAGCTGCCCTGAAGGCTGCTGAGGTCGTCGGCAAGGGTCTGGCAGCTTCTCCCGGTTCTGCCTGCGGCCAGATCGTCTTCACCGCCGAAGAGGCTGAGGAGATGGTCAAGTCCGGCAAGATGAAGAAGGTCGTTCTGGTCCGTCTGGAGACCTCTCCCGAGGACATCGTCGGTATGCAGGTGTCTCAGGGCATCCTGACCGTCCGCGGCGGCATGACCAGCCACGCAGCCGTTGTTGCTCGTGGTATGGGTACCTGCTGTGTCTCCGGCTGCGGCAACGACAACGACGTGAAGATTGACGAAGAGGCTAAGACCTTCGAGCTCAACGGCCACAAGTTCGTCGAGGGCGACTGGATCTCCATCGACGGCTCCACTGGTAACATCTACGGTGAGCAGGTCGCTACCGTCGCCGCTACCGGCAACAAGAACTTCAACCGCTTCATGGGCTGGGCAGACGCCGCTCGTCAGCTGCTGGTCATGACCAACGCTGATAACCCGCGCGACGCACAGCAGGCAGTTGACCTGGGTGCTGAGGGCATCGGCCTGTGCCGTACCGAGCATATGTTCTTTGCTGAGGACCGCATCAAGGCTGTCCGTGAGATGATCTGCGCACGTACTGTGGAAGAGCGCGAGGCTGCTCTGGCCAAGGTCGAGCCGTTCCAGCAGGGTGACTTCGAGGCGATGTACCGCATCATGGGTGAGCGCCCGATGACCATCCGTTATCTGGACCCGCCTCTCCACGAGTTCCTGCCCAGCAAGGACGAGGACATCAAGGAGCTGGCTGCCGACATGGGCATGACCTTTGATGACCTGAAGAACGTCGTTGCTTCTCTGCACGAGTTCAACCCCATGATGGGCCATCGTGGCTGCCGTCTGGCTGTCACCTACCCCGAGATCGCAGCAATGCAGACCCGCGCTGTTATCAAGGCGGCTCTGAACGTCTCTGCTGAGACCGGTTATGTCATCACTCCGCACATCATGATCCCGCTGGTCGGCGAGGTCAAGGAGCTGAAGTTCGTCAAGGACGTTGTCGTCAAGGTCGCAGACGAGCTCATCAAGGCTTCCGGCGTTGACATGAAGTATCTGGTCGGTACCATGATCGAGATCCCCCGTGCAGCTCTGACTGCCGGCGAGATCGCCAAGGAAGCTGAGTTCTTCAGCTTCGGCACCAACGACCTGACCCAGATGACCTTCGGCTTCAGCCGTGACGATGCTGCCAAGTTCCTGGGCGCTTACTACGAGAACAAGATCTACGAGAGCGATCCGTTCCAGCATCTGGACCAGGTCGGCGTCGGCAAGCTGGTCAAGATGGCTGCACATGATGGCCGTGAGACCCGTCCCGACCTGGGTCTGGGCATCTGCGGCGAGCACGGCGGCGATCCTTCCAGCGTCGAGTTCTGCCACAATGTCGGTCTGGACTACGTCAGCTGCTCTCCCTTCCGTGTGCCTATCGCACGTCTGGCTGCTGCCCAGGCTGCTATCAAAAATCCCAGAAAGTAAGATTGTTGCATGAAGATGCACTAATCCTGCAAAACATGGGAAGATAAGCGTATGATAAACCCTCCCCGGTAAAACTGAATGGTTTTGCCGGGGAGGGTTTTGGTTTAGTCAAGAATTCAATGAATTGAGGATATATAAATGACGGAGCAAGAAAGACAGGGAGGCTGGCAGTTTCCGCCGATTCCTGATGTGGACTGCATAAAATTGACTGGACTTGCCCGGAATACCTATTATAAATATAAGCGGCAGATTCGGGAGGATGCCGAAATGAACGATTGACTTCTATGTAAAAGAAGCCGCTGCAAAAGCGGACAGAAGGAACACGGGACATTCAAAACGAGAATGCCGTGTTCCTTTTTTGTTGCTTGTGGAGGATGGACAACCATACCGTCCAGCCAAATCTGTATAATGAGAGCAGAAAAGTTGATAGAAACATAAGGCAGAAGGAGAAGAGCGTATGAAAAAATTTTTGATGGTGCTGTTGAGCATTGCATTTGTGCTGAATCTTGCGATTGTGATTGGGCTGATTGGCGGATATGGTTCGCCACGCCGGGCGCTTTACACCATCACAGATGAACTGATGAACAGCGCCTATCGCTTCAAAAGAGGTTGGCAATTTAAGAATAGTCTACCTTGACTTTTTAGGAGATGGACAGGCAATCTGTCCATCTTTTTTTGTATACTGGGGTTGTGCAAAAGAGACAAAAATTTTTTTGTAATTCCGTGAAACGACAAAACTTCACACAAAGAATTGCAGCGATAGTTGTGTTGTGTTACAATGAGCAGAGAAGGAGAATGAACTGTGCGTAATAGTAGATTGGACCGTATACTCTATATCCAGCAGGTGCTGGTACAGGGCGGTGTGCTGAACAAACAGCAGATGGCTGACCGCTTCGGTGTCAGTGAGAAAACCATCCAGCGCGATCTTGACACCCTGCGCAATCATTTTGCAGACAGCGAGCCGCGCCGAGAGATCTTATACAACTCCGCAAAGGGCGGCTATCTGCTGGATGACACGCTTTCCCGCTTCCTCACCAGCAGCGAGATTCTGGCAGTGTGCAAGATCCTGCTGGAGAGCCGCTCCATGGTCAAGGAGGAAATGTTCCCCATTCTGGACAAGCTGGTGCAGGTGTGCACCCCGCTGGACCGATTGAATCAGGTCAAAGACCTCATCAGCAACGAACGCTTCCATTACGTTGAGCCGCAGCATGGCCGGAAGTTTATCGAGAGCCTGTGGGAGATCGGCACGGCAGTAGAAAATCACAATGTTATGGAAATTACCTACTGCCGCACCCACGACGGCGAGACTCGTGTGCGCACCATTGAGCCGGTGGGCATCCTGTTCAGCGAGTATTATTTCTATCTGGCGGCGTTCATCGAAGGCATCGACAAGGACAAACACTTCCAGAACCCGCAGGACAATTCCCCGACGATTTATCGTATTGACCGCATTCAAAATTACAAAACCCTCGACCGACACTTTGCACAGCGGTACACCGACCGATTTCAGGAGGGCGAGATGCGCAAGCGCATCCAGTTTATGTACGGCGGCGAGTTGCAGACCATTCGGTTTGAGTATACCGGGCCGAGTCTGGAATCTGTACTTGACCGTCTGCCCACTGCAAAGGTTTTGCAGGTGACGGAGAAGGGCTGGATCATAGAGGCTGAGGTGTTTGGCACAGGTATCCAAATGTGGGTGCGGAGTCAGGGAGACTATGTGCGGGTACTGGCAGAACAATAAACGCATTAGGAAAGGAGAAAAATAAAATGGCGGTGCCTTTTATCCTGCTGGGTGGTGCGGCGTTGGCCGGCATCACCGGTGCTGTAAAAAGTGTATCTGCTCACACAAAAAATGCAAACGCAAAGCAGATCGTTGCGGAGGCACAGAATATCTATGACGAGGCGCGGGAGATGCTGGAGGAACAAAGGACCTGCACAGCGGAATGCCTGAAACGGCTGGGAGTGCTCAAGGTAGATATCTGGTCGAAAGAAATGAATGATTTTATCCGTACGTTCAGAGCCTTCAAGAATGTCCGGATGGAAAGTGACGTGGCCGGGGATGAACGTCTGAAGCTCAAGCGTCAGGGAACAGAAAACCTGAAAAATATGGAAGTTGCTGCTTTGAAGGCAACGGAGATTGCGCGGGCAGGCGTTGCTTCTCTTGGCACCGGAGTGCTGGCAGGCATTGCCTCCTACGGCGGAGCGATGATGTTTGCATCTGCATCAACAGGCACGGCCATTGCAAGTCTGTCCGGCGTGGCAGCGACCAATGCAACGCTGGCATGGTTTGGCGGCGGTGCATTGACCGCAGGCGGTCTGGGCATGGCGGGCGGCACACTGGTTCTCGGCGGCATCGTTGTCGGGCCGGTATTGGCAGCCGCAGGCCTTATCATGAATGCCAAGGCGGATGAAAATCTGGCCAGTGCAGAAGCCACGGCGGCGCGGGCCGAAACGGCGGTGGAAAAGATGGCTGTTATGACAGATTTTATGAAAAAGACTGCAAGTATTGCAGAAAACTATTCGGACTTTCTGGTACGCTTTCGCAGTGCATTTTATCCGGTAGTAAATGAGATGAAATATATGGAACAGCGCACCAGACAGAAGCAGAAAAGGATGCTGTACGATTCGGACGATGAGAAAATCGATTTCAACAGCCTGACCGAAGCAGAGCAGAAAAAGATTCATCAGGCATGGCTTATGGCACAAATTATGTGTTCAGTACTGTCAGAACCGCTTCTGACACCGGCCGGGGAACTGGCTTCGGAAGCACAGACAACTCTGCAGAACGCAAGGAATGTGTATCCGGCATTCGCACAGGGAAGGTACGGCTTCTGATGCGCCTGTAAAGGAGAAAGAAGGATCGAGCTGTGAGAAGCAGGAAAGAAAAAAATCTGGAAGGTCAGGCTGGTGCATTTGTGGGCAATGCGGCCTCCCAGAATGTACAAATGGGAACCGATACGGCCATTGACTCTATGAGGGAGCTTTTGTACAAGGCAGGAAAGATTTCAAAAGTAGGCTTTGAGCAGTCCAAGGGAAATCTGTTTGAGTACATTGAGGCAGCAAAGCTGCAAACGAATATGGCAAACTGCGGCGAACGCTTTGACCGGAACCCAGTGACGGATCTGGCGGCAGGTCGGGGAGGATACGGCGGGCATACGGCACCGGATGACTTCCGTATGCAGAGGAATGGCCGAATCGTAGGGCAAGGACAGGCAAAATACAATAACAGTGCCTGGCGAGCTGCGCAGAATTTTGTAGATCCGAAGTATACGGATATGCAACGCATTGCACCAACAGACCAGATGGCAGACATTGAGAGCTGCCTGCACAAAATGGCTGAAAACGGTGAGATTTCAAAAACGGCCTACGAGAATGCGGTATCCAACTTGATGAAGAAGGGCTTGACAGATCCGTCCACTGGCATTGCATCAGGAGGCACAACAACTGCGGAGCTGCAAAAGCTGCGTGGCACAGATGGCAGAGTTTCTCAACAAGCGGTTCGGCAGTATGCGGCTCGCTTTGAAGGAAAGCAGCTGGCGCGGGAGGTCGGTACAGCGGCATCGAATATGGCGGTGGCAACCGGTGTTATCACAGCCATTGTGTCCGGTACACAGAATTTGTTTGAGGTACTGCGGGATCGCAAAACGCTCGATAATGCGTTGGAAGAGGTAAAAGCGGATACCGTCAGCGGTGCACTGCGCGGTGGCGAGACCGGCGTGCTTAGCACGGTGATCCGCTTTGGAGGCCGGAAAGTGGCACTTCCGGTGCTTTCGGATTCAACCGCAGCAACAGTCATGGCGGGCGGGCTGATAGATGGAGGCGCAGCACTTTATTCCTACGCAAAAGGAGAGATCACCGGGCAGCAGCTGCAGGGGGCTTTGGCAGATACGACGGTAAAGTCGGTCGCAACGGTCTATTTTACCAAAGCGCTCGGACTGGTGGTCGGCACGGCAAATCCGTTTGTCCCGATGGCGGTCTATACGGCAGCAGCTTATGTGGTGTCCTGCACACGCGCTATTGTGGAGCAGGCAGCGCTGAATGCGGCAGAGTACGATCGGATGACGGCATTGCTGAAGGAATCAACGCGGTTGGAACAGGAATATCACCGTCAACTGATGGATTTTATGAAGCAATATGAACAGCAGCAGCGTACCCGACTGAGCAGCCTGCTGGATGCTTTCGCGTACCTTGCGGATGATGATACCAACTACGAGCGTGCGGTATATGCCATTTTGAACTATGCAGACCAGACAGGTCTTGCACTGCAGCATAGAGATTTTGACGCGTTCCGCGCAGCAATGTGCTCCGAGGAAGAATTTGTTTTGCGATGACATATGACATGAATAGTATAAAACATTCTGAAAGGAACGATGAATCGTGAAAGTGGAGAAAAAACAAAGTCGGGCAAGTGTTCTGGATAAGGCAAAGAAGCTGGCGATTTCAAAAGCGGTAGACCAATATGCAGAAAGTTACGAGAAAAAAACAGGCAAAACAGTGAATGCAGAGGCATTGAAGTCGATTTTTATACAACACGCAGATGTTGTAGAAGACGTGATGACGAAAGGGGACTTTGAAAAAAAGATAAAAACGGCGGTGGATACCGTTGATGTTGTGGAAAAGATGGCACGGACGCAGGATCTCGATGGAAATGTAGTACACACCAAGGATCTTATAAAGGCAAAAAGTGCGTTGCATGTGCTGTTTAGCCCGGAAAGCATCAACGACAGGGGAGACCTGAAAGAGGGCGGCGAGCAGGCCATGCAGGAACTGGTGGAAATGTATGACCTGACCAATCCGAAAAAATTGGGGGAATTTCTGGTAGAGCTGCATATCGCACAGATCGAGCACTTCAACGAGCGTTTTGACTTGCTGGAAGATCTACATCTGAACGACTACAGCAGTCGGCTGATGGATGGCAAAACGTATCTGGAACGCTATAAAAGGGCACAGGATGAAACGAATCAAGTTTCCTACCTTGAAAAGGCGGACGATGCGTTTATCAAAGCAATCCACCGGTTTGAAGGTGCACTTCGTATTTATGTGAGCGATGTGAAAAAAATCGTGTGGGGTCCGCGTTTTATCCGGAGTATCAAGCTGAAAAAACTGGACGGAGACATGAAAAAAATCCGGGGTATGCTTGAGACTATGCAGGAATTGGTTGCGCTGGAAAACCTGGTCGGCCGCTGGAAAAAAGAACCGCAGGATGATATCCAGCGGGAATATCAGAATTTCTTTGATGAGGTGATCGGTGCAAATCTTAAACTCCTGCAGAATTACTGTAGAGATGAAGATGATATGTTTTGGAAAGACATTGAAGAGAATGGACGGACCATTCTTTTAATGGAATAAAATAACACAACAAGTAAAGGAGTAGTACAGTATGGGTATCGGCAGAAATGACATGGAAAAAGAACAGAGCGCTCTGTTTGCGACAGCGGTTTCTTTGGGTGCAGCACTTTTGGGCGGCGGTGCAAAGCTTGCACTTGACAATATGAAGGCTACGAGCGTTGCACTCATTGATTCCAAAATCAGTGATAACGAAGCAAAAAAGAAAGAGCTTTCCAAGGGTCTTGGCTGGTTGACCAACAGCGAAGAAATCGAAAAGATCAACCAGGAAAATGCAAGACTGCGTGCAAAGAAAGAGAAAAAATAAATTTTGTGTCCGGGGCTAAAGTGCAAAAAATGATTTTGACAGAAACTTTCTGTCAAAAGTCCACTGCACTTTCAGGTTATTACAATCCTGGTCGATTGCACATACAATACAAGTATCACTTCACAAAACGGAGGGGACTTGTATTATGGTGGACTACGCCGACATCGGAAAACGCATCCGTGCCTGCCGCCTTGCAAAGGGCATGACGCAGGAGCAGCTGGCCAATGAGGTCGGTGTGGTGGTCACGCACATCAGTCATATCGAAACAGGCAACTCCGTGCCCAGCCTGAAAACGCTGATCGACATCATCAACGCACTGGACTGTTCGGCAGACGAGCTGCTGTGCATTGAGATCAAAAAAGCAAAGCCGGTGTTCGACAGCTGGATGACCGAACAGCTTGCAGATTGCTCTGCCGATGAGGCAAAGATCATCAAAGAAACGGTGGTCAGCCTGAAAAAATCGCTTCGGAAGGTGTACGGAAAGTCCTCTAAATACAGATATGACTAAAACTTCAAAAACTGAATGCCAGTTGGTAGGCATTGAGTGCCTGAAAAAGCACCCATAAAGTAAACGAACCGCTCCGGTTTCCATAGTAGGAAGCCGGGGCGGTTTTTTGCGCTCACGGAGGGGCAGATGAAAAACGCAGTACGAATATATACCATATAAAAATGAATATATGCTAAAATTTCGGGAAAATACTTGCATTTTTATTAAAATGGGTGTATTATGACACCTGCCGACGAAATGCCGACAATCAACAAGAGAGGGATCGATACTATTATGTCTTTGAAGAAGAAAATTGCTGCGGCTTTCATCGCCTGTGCAATGACGCTTGCCGTGGTTCCTTCCGCCTTCGCCTGCACGGCACTCTATGTCGGCAGCGACCTCACCGAGGATGGCACCACCATGTTTGGCCGGATCGAGGATCTGGGCACCAACGATTACAACAAGCTGTTCAACATCAGCCCCGCCGGGAAGCACACCACGGGCGAAGTGTACGAGGGATGCTACGGCTTTACCTACACCTTCACCCACGACAGCTACCGCTACACCGCCCGCCGGGACGACAACGGTCTGGGTGTCTGCCCGGACTGCGACAGCACCCACGAGCACACCCCCTATGAGGAGGCTGGCACCAACGAGAAGGGCGTCATGGTCTCTGCCACCGAGTCTCTCTACGGCACCGACGCCGTGCTGAGCGTAGACCCCTATGTGGACAACGGCATTGAGGAAGCCGAGATCACCACGGTGCTGCTGAGCGAAGCTTCCACGGCCCGCGAGGGTGTTGCCCTGCTGACCTCCATCTACGACAACGCCGGTGCAGCCGGCGGCTCCGGCGTGTTCATTGCCGACCAGAACGAGACCTGGTTCGTGGAGAACCTGACGGGCCACACCTACCTTGCCCTGAAGCTCTCCTCCAGCGTGGTCTTCATGCAGCCCAACATCGCCGCTATGGGCAAGATCGATCTGGATGACACCGACCATGTGGTGGCCTCTGCCAACCTGATCTCCGTGGCCCAGAAGGCTGGTACTTTTGTGGGCGACGCCGCTGCCAATGTCATCGATCTGGATGCCTCCTACAACGGCGACATCGCATCGGACCGCATGGCAGCCGGCCTGAACTACCTGTACGGCACCGACACCTTTACGAAGGACAACTACAGCGAGACCGACTTTGCTATCAGCAACGTCGGCGAGAACGGTGCCATCGTCCCGGTCTACTCCAACATCCAGCTGACCAAGAAGTTCTCGGTGGAGGATTCCATCCACTTCTTTCAGACCGAGCCCATCGGCAAGACGGGCAATGTGGAGACTCATCTGTTCCAGGTGAGCGCCACCGGCGATCTGAACACCGCCATTACCGAGTGGACCGCTTTTGACGACGACGTGTACAACGCCTTCGTCCCTTACTATCCGATGCTGACCACCGACACCGCAGACGTCTACAAGGTCTCGGTCCATAAGGTCACCCGCTCCGACGAGCAGCCCACCGAGGGCGTCTGGTATCAGGATGCTAAGGGCCGCTACTATACCTACCCGGACGACTGGACCGACTCCTTCTACGGCGTGCGTGACGCCCTCTCCAACCTGCTGACCTACGGCAGCAATGGCAATCAGGTCACCGCAAAGGATCGGGCAGCAGCCAAGGCCAGCTATGCCGCGCTCCAGCAGGAGATCATGGCCGACTACGCCGATATGAAGGCCGCCGTTGCCGCCGCCGACACGCTTGAGGCCAAGCAGGCTGCCGCCACCAACGCCAGCAATGCCATGAGCCAGAAGGTGTACAACACCACCCTGAAGATGTACAATAAGCTCCAGGCCAAGACGGCCGCCCGGGCATGGGTCAGCTCTCTGCTGCACTGAGGCTTTGCAGCGCCTGAGGCGTTTCCCATAAAACCGCAGCGCCCCCGGTTTCCATGACAGGAAGCCGGGGGCGTTTTACTTTTGGCAGTACATGGAAAAGAACTTTTTACAGCATTTTCACGGTCATAGCCTCGCTGGTGAGGTCCTGTGCTGTGTTGCTATGGGCAGGGTCATCCAGCATATACCGCAGCACCAGAACTTCGCCTACATAGAGGAATGCTGCCTTGATGGGGATGCTGCCGGAGTCCAGCGGGCTTTCCTGTGCGCCGCAGAGAAGGACGACATCTGCGAGCAATGCGCCGGGGGAGTCCTCGTAATGGGTCAACAGGATGATTTTTGCCCCGGCGGCCTTGGCGGTGCGCAGTGTCTCCATCATGTCGCGGGTCGCGCCGGAGTAGGAAACGAAGAGCACAACGTCGGCCTCGTTCATCAGACTAGCAGTCAGCAGCTGTAAATGGCTGTCGCCTGCGGTGCGGAACTTGGTGGAAAGGCTGGCGAAGCGGGCGCAGATGTCGTTTGCCAGGAGCATACTGCCGCCCTGTCCGAGGCAGAACACCTGCCTGGCCTCCTGCATCAGGTGTACGGCCTCGTCCACGGCCTCGGTAGAGAGGGCGTTCTGGGTGCCGTTGATGGCGGTGAGAAAGCGGGCGTATGCGTGCTCGCAAAGTTCTGCGGTGGTAGCACCGGGCTGAAGCTCCCTCTGGCTGGATGGTGTGCCGGTGGCGTTGGCCTGCGCCAGCGCAATGCGCATCTCATGGTAGCCGTCGAACCCCAAAGCCCGGCAGAACCGGAACACTGTCGCCTCGGCGACATTGCACTCCCGGGCCAGCGAGGAAATGGAGAGATACTGCGCTTCGTCCGCATGCTGCAGCAGGTAGTCGGCGACCGCGTGGCCGGATCTGGTCAGCTGGTCCTGTCGTTGATGCAGCAATTCCCAAAAATTTGTACCCATGGTCAAGCTCCTTCGAGCGGGCCGCAATGCCCGCACTATTCCTGATACCTTCTTTTGCCCCTTCCGCTGCACAGGGAAGGGGGCATCTTTATAAAAAGTATAAAAGAAGTTTGGCCGCTTGACAAGTGTGCTTTTCGCCATAATTCGGAAGAAAAAGCTGTGCAGAGCATCTAAAAAACGAGGAAAAGTAGGACTTATTGCTGAAAATAAATTTCAAAACTGCGGAAGAAAAACGAAAATGATTTTCAAACCGAAAATGACAAACTACGCAGAAATGATTACAAAATGGCTACAACTGGCAATGAAACTGGTGAAAGTGGCCAAAAACTGGCTGGTATCCCAGATATTTGTGCGGAATGGACAAGAAAACTTTCTGAAAATTGTGTATGCGACCGATGGACAAAATGAAAGAAGTTTTCTATAATAAGGCCAACAAGAGCGGTCAGGGATGAAGGACCGCCGATATGATGATAGGTAAGGAGAACTTATTATGAAGAATGCCATTTCTCGTCGCTCCTTCTTGAAGGCCGTTGGTATTATGAGCGCAGCGGGTGCGCTGGCTGCCTGCGGCGGCAAGTCCGCTTCTACCAGCACGGCAGCTTCTAGTGCTGCTTCCACTGCCGCTTCCGGCTCTGCATCCGGCGCAAGCATCAAGCTGTGGACATACCCCATCGGCGGCTGGGGCAAGGACGAGACCGTGCAGGAGCTCATCGCCAGCTTCAACGCAAAGTATCCTGACATTAAAGTGGCCGTTGAGTATCTGGACTACACCAACGGCGACGACCAGGTGAACACCGCCATCGAGGGCGGCAGCGCACCCGACCTCATCATGGAAGGCCCCGAGCGTCTGGTGGCTAACTGGGGCGCAAAGGGTGTCATGGCTCCGCTGAACGATTTGTGGACCGACGACGCCAAGAAGGACATTTACGAGTCCGTCAACTCCGCCTGCCACAACGACAAGGGCGACTACTACGAGTACCCCCTGTGCATGACCGCACACTGCATGGCCGTCAACATGACCAAGGTCAAGGAAGTGGGCGCTGACAAGTATCTCGACACCGATAAGCACACCTGGAGCACCGAAGGCTTCCTGAACACCGTTGACGCTCTGTACAAGGGCGGCTACGAGAACGTGGCAGCCATCTACTGCGGCGGTCAGGGCGGCGACCAGGGTACCCGTGCTATTATCAATAATATGTACGGCGGCACCTTCACCGACGACGCTCACACCAAGTACACTGCAGATTCTGCCGAGAACATCAAGGCCATCCAGACCCTGTACGATACCGACGGCATCAACTTCGACGCTTCCATCGCCGGCGGCGACGAGATCACTCTGTTCCGCAACGGCACGCTGCAGATGGCATTCTGCTGGAACATCGCTCAGCAGCTGAACGCCGACAACAACGACGCCGGCCTGACCAACGACGGCGACGAGATCATGCCCATGGCATTCCCGACTGCAAGCGGCGACCCGAAGCTCTGCGGCGGCATCTGGGGCTTTGGCGTCTTCGATAATGGCGATGAGGCCAAGGTCAAGGCAGCCAAGACCTTCATTGAGTTCATCGCTGCTGACCCTGACCAGGTGAAGGACAGCGTTCTGGCTTCCACTTACTTCCCGGTCCGCGCCAGCGTGGGCGACATCTACGCCGACAATGCCATCATGAGCGAGTACACCAAGTTCATGGCCTATCTGGGCGACTACTACCAGATCACTCCGGGCTGGGCAACTGCCCGCACCGAGTGGTGGAACATGCTCCAGCGTGTAGGCACTGGCGAAGACGTTGCCACTTCCGTTGCAACCTTTGTCCAGAATGCCAACGCAGCCGCAGCCGCCGAAGCCTGAGCTTTTCCGCCTGAGGGCAAATAAGTAATGACTGCCCCTCCCTCGAACATCCCGGCGAGGGAGGGGCATTTTGTGTAAGACAAGCACCCAATCAGAACGAAAGGTCTGGTGATTTCTTTGGCTGCAAAGACTGCAAGCATCAAAGAGCCGAAGCGCAGCAGCGCACTGGTTCGGCAGGAGACCATCGCTTCCTACCTGTTCCTTCTGCCCAGCCTCATCTTTTTTCTCGGCTTCGTCATTTACCCCATGATACTCTGCGTGGTCACGAGTTTTTTTGACTCGACCATGAACCGTGCCGACGTCTTTGTGGGTTTTGCAAACTACGCAGAGCTGTTCGCAGACCCCATCTTCATCGGCGCTTTGCGCAACACCTTCATCATCGTGGTCGTCTCGGTGCCTGTGACCTGTGCGTTCTCGCTGTGGGTCAGCTCGGCTATCGTCGATTTGCCCGAGTGGGCCACCAGCCTCTTCCGCTGCGTGTTCTACCTGCCGGTCGTCACCGGCTCGGTGGCTGTCACCGTCGTGTGGAAGTGGATGTACAACAACTACTACGGCATCTTCAACTATCTGGGCAAAGCTGTGGGCCTCATCGACAAGAACATCAACTGGCTGGGCGATGAAAAATACGCTCTGGGCTGCATCATCCTCATCCTGCTGACTACTTCTGTCGGCCAGCCCATCGTGCTGTACGTTTCCGCACTGGGCAACGTAGACCAGTCCATCGTGGAAGCTGCTGAAGTGGACGGTGCCACCGATTTCCAGTGCTTCTGGCGTATCAAGTGGCCCGCCATCATGCCCACCACCCTGTACATCCTGGTCATCACTACCATCAACTCCTTCCAGTGCTTCGCACTGATCCAGCTGCTGACCTCCGGCGGCCCCAACCACAGCACTGATACCATCATGTACTACATCTACTACACTGCATTCAAGCTCTACCGCTATGGTTACGGCAACGCAATGGGCGTTGTGCTGGCCGTTATCATCGCCATCCTGTCGGCTGTCCAGTTCAAGTTTGGCAGTCAGGATAATTAAAGGAGGTGCCGGGCAATGACTGCAACTGCAAAAAAACAGAAACCGTTGAAGCGTCACCCCAGCAAGCTGAAAAAGATGAGCGCTTACATGATACTGACCCTCATCCTTATCAGCATCGTGGCCGTGCTGTTCGCGTTCCCGCTGTACTGGATCATTACCGGTTCCTTCAAGACCGGCGCGGCCATCAACTCCACGACCCCCGAGTGGTGGCCCAGCCAGTGGGTGCTGACCAACTACCAGAAGCTTTTCGCAGGCAAGAGCGCACCCCTGTGGCAGCTGGCCGTGCCCTTCAGCCACTCTTTCAGCGCGGATGGAGAGCCGATCTATTTCTCCGTCGGCCCAACTGCTCCGGCCGCACTGCGCTGGATGATAAACACCGTGTTCATGGCCGTCATGTCCATGATACTCACCTGCATCACCGCCGCAATGGCAGGCTATGCGCTGGCAAAAAAGCGATTCGTCGGCCGCAAGCTGCTCTTCACCCTCATCGTCTGCGCAATGGCCCTGCCCAAGCAGGTCATCCTCATCCCGCTGCTGCGTGAGATGAGCGCACTGAACCTTTACAATACCATCTGGGCCGTCATTTTCCCCATCGTGGGCTGGCCCTTCGGCGTCTTTTTGATGAAGCAGTTCAGTGAGGGCATCCCCACCGAGATGCTGGAAGCGGCCCGTATCGACGGTGCCAGCGAGGCGCGCACCTTCGTCAGCATCGTGCTCCCGATGGTCAAGCCGGGCATCGGCGCGCTGGCAATCTTCACCTTCATCAACAGCTGGAACGATTACTTCATGCAGCTCATCATGCTGTCCAGCACCAGCAACCTGACGATCTCGCTGGGCATCGCAAAGCTGCAGGCGGAGAACAGCACCGACTTCGGCCTTATCATGGCAGGTGCCGCTCTGGCCGCTGTGCCGATCATCATCATCTTCCTTATCTTCCAGAAGTACTTCACCAAGGGCATCGCAATGGGTGCGGTCAAAGGCTAAAATCCCGACCGCCGCCTGCGGCGGAAACAGGGAGGGATTTTTGGCGCCGCGGTCAGCAGGACGCGAGTGCCGCACCAAGGCACGAAGCGGACGCTGGGAACCGCAAGAGGGCGCTGCTGCCGTTTCCCGAACGGAGAGCGTGTAGGGCTTGAATTATCAGAAAGGACATGGACAAATGAAAGACATTACCAAGTATCAGGGCGTTATCCCGGCCTTCTATGCCTGCTACGATGCAGAGGGCAATATCTCCACCGAGGGCGTCAAGGCACTGACCCGCCATCTGATTGCAAAGGGCGTCAAGGGCGTGTATGTGGGCGGCTCCTCCGGTGAGTGCATCTATCAGCACGTCGATGAGCGCAAGGCCGTGCTGGAAGCCGTCGTGAGTGAAGCCAAAGGCAAACTGACCGTCATCGCACACGTCGGCTGCAACAACACCGCCGACAGCGTCGAGCTGGCCCGCCACGCCGAGAGCGTGGGCGTGGACGCCATTGCATCGATCCCGCCCATCTACTTCCATCTGCCGGAGTACGCCATCGCCAAATATTGGAACGATATGTCGGCGGCGGCTCCCAACACCGAGTTCGTCATCTACAACATCCCCCAGCTGGCCGGCACCGGCCTGACCATGAGCCTGCTGCGCGAGATGCTCAAGAATCCCAACGTCGTTGCCGTCAAGAACAGCTCCATGCCCACCCAGGACATCCAGATGTTCAAGGATGCAGGCATTGCCGCCCGTGGTGAGGGCAATTTCGTGGTCTTCAACGGCCCGGATGAGCAGTTCGTCTCCGGCCGCGTCATCGGCGCGGACGGCGGCATCGGCGGCACCTATGCCGTCATGCCGGAGCTGTATCTTGCCATGAACGAGCACATCAACAAGGGTGAGATCGAAGCTGCCCGCGCCATTCAGTACGACGCCGACCGCATCATTTATAAGATGTGCGAAGCCCACGGCAACCTCTACGCAGTGCAGAAGGAGATCCTGCGCCGGATGTACGGCCTTGAGCTGGGCGGCGTCCGCGAGCCGATGCCCGGCCTCATCCCGGAAGATGAATCCATCGTCGCCGAAGCACAGGCCATGATCGAAGCCGCCATCGCAAAACTCTGAAAAATCAAAAAGCGCCCCCTCTCCGTCTCTCAATGAGGGGGAGAGGGCAGGCGCTCTTTGTGCTTTTGTTAAAAAACACTTAGTTGGGAGAAAATCAACATGATCTGCGACGCACTGGAACACCTGAACCGTTATCGCGGGCTTCACCGGAATCTTGACACCGCCATCGACTATCTTACCGCCTACCATGTGGCCCACGATTTGTACGATTTGCCGCTGGGCCGCACCGAGGTGGACGGCGAGAACGTCTTCATCAACGTGATGGAGGCCGATTTGAGTCCCGACAGCACCCGCCTCGAATACCACAAAAAGTACGCTGACCTTCAAATCGATTTGACCGGCGGCGAGGGCTGGGGCTATACGACTCTGCCCGGCGAAGAGGCAGGGGAGTTTACGGGAGATATTGGTTTCAGGACCAGTCCGGATGCCGTCAGCGGCACGCTGGGCGAGGGGCGGTTCGTCCTGTTTTTCCCCGGCGAGCTGCACAAGCCCGGCGTGGCACGCCCCGGATGTGCTCATGTGCGTAAAGTGGTCATCAAAATCAGGATGGAGGATTGATGGATATGGAGAAAGAAAAACTGTTTGAGCAAATCAAAGGCGGGCTCATCGTCTCCTGTCAGGCACTTGAGACGGAGCCTCTTTACACCAAAGAGGGCGGCGTCATGCCCCTGATGGCGAAAGCCGCCGCCATGAGCGGAGCCGTGGGCATCCGCGCCAACACCGTCCGCGACATCACCCAGATCAAACAGGTGGTGGACCTGCCCGTCATCGGCATCATCAAAAAGGATTACCCCGGCACCCCCATGTACATCACCGTCACCATGAAAGAGGTAGACGAGCTGGTGGCCTGCGGCGTGGACATCCTCGCCGTGCAGGGAACTGCCGCCATCCGACCCGACGGCTCTACTTCGGCCCAGTTCATTCGCGCCATCAAGGCGAAATATCCCGACCAGCTGCTCATGGCTGACTGCGACAATTTCGAGAACGCCATGCTCTGCGCCGAGGCCGGTGCTGATTTTGTGGGTACCACCATGCGCGGCTACACCCCCGAGACGCAGGGAATCAACGATATTGATTTTGAGTTTGTCCACAAGCTGGCCGCGGAATGCCCGGCGAAGATCATCGCCGAGGGTCATATCCATTACCCTGAGCAGGCTGTCAAGGCGCTGGAAGCCGGAGCTTTTGCCCTCGTCGTCGGCGGTGCCATCACCCGCCCGGCGGAGATCACCGCCCGCTTCACCGGTGCCATCAACGCCATGCACAAATAATACGGAGATACGACTATGAAACAGTATCTTGCCATTGATATTGGCGGCACTGCCGTCAAACTGGGCATCGTGGACGAAGAGGGCCGTGTGCTCTCCAAAACGGAGCAGAGCGTCTGCTTCGACAACTACGAGACGCCCATCCTCACCACGGTGCTGTCTGCTGCCGAACAGTTCCTCAAGGAGCAGGCTGTTGAACCGCAGGGCCTTGCGGGCATCGGCGTTTCCGCCGCAGGACAAATCGACACCAGAAAGGGCATCGTGGCCGGGACCTGCGGCAGCCTGCCCAACTACATCGGAAGCCCCATTAAAGCAGAGCTGGAAGCAAAGTTCGGCCTGCCGACCACTGTCGCCAACGACGCCAACTGCATGACGCTGGGTGAAGTCTGGGTCGGCGGCGCGAAGGGTTACACGGACGTCATCGGTGTCACGCTGGGGACCGGCGTCGGCGGCGGCATCCTCACCGGAGGCCGCCTGCTGGAAGGTGCGCGGGGTCTCGGTGGTGAGCTGGGACACTTCCGCACCCACGCGCTGGATGGCGTGTTCTGCACCTGCGGCGCGTCGGGCTGCTGGGAGCGGTACGCCGCAACCACCGCTCTGGTGCGGGGCGCACAGCCCCGGAACCCGAAGTGGAAGGATGGCCGCGCTATCTTTGAATCGGCCCATGCAGGCGACCCCACCATCCTGGCGCTTCTGGACGACTGGACGGATGAGATCGCTCAGGGCCTTGCGGGCATGGTGCATATCTTCAACCCGCAGCTCATCCTCATCGGCGGCGGCGTCAGCGCACAGCAGGAGCTGCTGATAGACCCCGTCGCCAAGAAAGTGCGTGCCTCTGTGATGCCCGCTTTTGCGGAAGGACTGGAGATCCGCGCCGCCCAGCTCCACAACGACGCCGGCATGGTGGGCGCAGTTTACTATTTCCGCCAGTCGCGGGGCGAGATTTGAAAGGGGAAGAGACGATGAAAAAACATATCCTTTGTCTGGGCGACTCCAACACCCACGGCTACTGTGCCGACCCGGCGGACTGTGCCGACCACGGCATCCGCTTCAACGAGGACGAGCGCTGGCCCTGCCGCCTGCAAACGGCGCTTGGCAGCGACTATCTCGTGACGGAAGAGGGCCTTTCGGGCCGGACGACCGTTTTCGTGGACCCCATCCATGAGTCAATGGACGCTCTGAGCGTGGCTTATTCGCTCCTCAAGAGCCATGAAGTCATCGATCTGCTCATCATCATGCTGGGTACCAACGACGTCAAAGAGCGGTTCAACGCCAATGCCGCCTGCATCGGCGCGGGTATGGAACGGCTGATCCTCAAGGCCAAGAGCGTGGACTGCTGGGGGACCAAGGCTCCCAATATCCTCGTCGTGGCCCCGCCCCGCATCGGCGATGGTTTCCATGATGCCGTCATGGGCGAGGGCTGTGTGGAAAAGTCGAAGGGTGTGGCCGAGCAGTTCCGTATCGTTGCGGAACGTCAGAACGTCCATTTCCTCAATGCTGCCGACTGCGAGTTCAATCAGGTGGACTTCATGCATCTGACCCGTAAGGGCCACGCACAGCTGGCTGATCTGCTGGCAAAGGAAGTGCCGACGCTTTTATAATAGCATAACGAGCCGCCCCGGCTTCCTGTTACGGAAACCGGGGCGGTTTTGCGTACAAAATAGCAGAAGGCCCGCTTCTTCGGAAACGGGCCTTCTGCTGTTTTTGCATCTGAGTCGGAGTGGAAAATCAGCCTTTCACGCCGCCAAGAGCTATGCCGCGGACAATGAACTTGCTCAGCAGCAGATAGACGACGATGACGGGCAGGATGGCGATGGCTACCATCATGTAGACTTTGCCCATATCGAACTTGAGGAAGTCTGCACTGCGCAGCTGGGCAATGAGGATGGGCAGGGTCTTTTTGTCGGCGCTGTCCAGTACCAGAGCAGGAATGAAGTAGTTGTTCCAGCTGGCCACGAAGGAGAAAATGGCCTGTACGGCCAGTGCCGGCTTCATGATGGGAAGTACGATATGGTTGAAGGTGTAGAACTCGCCGGCCCCGTCGATGCGGGCCGCCTCCACGATCTCCATGGGGAGGGAAGCGTCCAGATACTGCTTCATGAAGAAGAACACGGTGGGTGCCGCGATGCTGGGGACGATCAGCGGGATAAAGCTGTTCTTCAGGCCCATCTTGGTGATCAGCTGCAGAAAGCCCAGTGCGGACACCTGTGTGGGCATGGTCATGATGAGCAGGATGATGGCGAAAGCGGCCTTTTTGAAGCGGAAGTTGTAGGCATAGATGCCGTAGGCCGTCAGGGCCGAGAAGTAGACGCTGAGGGCTGCAGAGCAGGCCGACACGATAAGACTGTTGCGGATGCCGCTGCCCACCGGGATGTTGGCGTCGGCCAGCACATTCTTGAAGTTGGTGAGCATCGACTTGCCGGGCAGCAGCGAGAAGCCCTTCTGGATCTCAAAGTGGGTGCGGGTGGAGTTGACGATCAGAATATAGAAGAAGAACAGGCACAGAAAGCTGATGAGCACCAGCACCAGATAACACCACGCACGGCGCGCGGACAGAACTGCTTTTTCGGATCGTGTTTTCGGAGCGTGTGCCATATTCACTTACCCCCTTTTGCTGCCTTGGCAGCAACCTTTTTTGCAGCTTTCAGCTCGTTGTGCTGGGCTTTGGTCAGGCCGTCATCCTCCTTGGTGAGGGAGAAGTAGACCACGACACACAGCACGGCGCACACCAGGAACAGGACCACGGAAACGGCACCGGCCATGCCATAGTTCTTGCTGAACAGGTGATTGTTCAGATACATGATCATGGTGGTGGAGGTGCGGTCCGGTCCACCCTTGCCGTTGGTCAAAATCTGCGGCACATCAAACATCTGCAGGCCGCCGATCATGGAGGTGATCATCACATATACCAGAATGGGGCGGATCAGCGGGATGGTGATCTTCCAGAACATCTGGTTCGGGGTGCAGCCGTCCAGTTCGGCGGCTTCGTACAGGGTGGGGTCCACACCCATAATGGCGGCCATCAGCATGATGGTGGTGTTGCCGAACCACATCAGGAAGTTCATCAGGCCTACCAGTGCGCGGTTGCCCCACACCGTATTCAGAAAGCTGATGGGCTCCGTTGTCCAGCCCATGCTCATGAGCACGGCGTTCACCGGGCCATTGTCGGAGAACAGGGCAAAGAAGAGCATGGCGAAAGCCGAGGCCATGATGAGGTTGGGCATGTAGATGACCGTCTTGAAAAAGGTCTGGCCCTTCAGCTTCAGCCGCAGGTCGGTGAACCATGCTGCCAGCAGCAGGGAGATGGCGATCTGCGGGATGAAGCCGATGATCCACAGGATCAGGGTGTTGCTGAAATACTTGGGCAGATCGGTGGAAAACAGGGTGATGTAGTTTTTCAGGCCCGCAAAATTGGGGCCGATGACTTTCAGGCCGCTGCGGTAATACTCAAAAAAGCTGTAATAAATGGTGGAGATCAGAGGGATCAGCTGAAATACCGCAAAGATGATGAAGAACGGCGCAATGAAGATATAGCCCCATTTTGCGTAGCTGATCGACCCTTTCTTTTTCGTCTTTTCTCTCATAAGGATCGCCTCCTGTCGTGATTGGAAAAGCAAAGGGGCGGGCGAGATGTGCCGCCCGCCCCTGTATTCACTTTTCCATAGGAACGAGTGGGTCAGCCGCTTATGCGGGCCATACCACATCGGTCAGTTCGGGGTACTTTTCCTGAACAGAGGTCTTGAAGTTTTCCTTGGCAGTGTCTTCGTCCACATTGCCGGTGAAGTAATCCTTGAACGCGGCCTGGAAGCTCTCGGTGATGCCCTGGTCGTAAGGACCTGCGTTGGACATATCGATCTTCTTGGCTGCCTCTGCGAACAGCGCGATATGGTTCTGGCCGCCCAGGAAGTCGGACTTGTAATCGCTGCTGGCGATCTCTTCCATAGCTTTCTCGTTGTTGGTGTAATCCTCGGTATCCAGAGTGATCTGCTTCATGATAGCTTCGTCGCAAGTCAGCTTCTGCATGACATCGCGGATCAGATCAATGTTGTCGCTGCCGGCCGCGCCGCAGATCCAGGTGCCGCCCCAGTAGTAGGGCTGAGGGCCTTCGCACACGGCGTAGTCGCCGTAGATGCCGTTGCCCACCTGCGGCTTTTCGCCGTCAGCCACGGGCGTTGCCAGCGAGTTGCCCAGCAGGGTGAAGTTGATGCCCCAGGTGGAGTAGAAGAAGCCGAATACCTTGCCGGTGGGACCCTGATCTGCTGCCCACTGGCTGTCCCACAGGCTGGACTTGTTGTTGTAGCCCTTATCGGTGTATTCCTTGGTCTGGTCGACCCACTTCATCATGTTCTCGTCCACATTGATCGTGGTGCCGTCCACCCAGGGAGCTGCAATGTTGTTGGAGAAGGTGCGGAAGGAATCGTCGAAGCCGGACAGCATCTTGTAGCCCTTGGCATAAGCCTGAGCGGCCACATCGTTGAACTTATCCCAGTCGGACAGATAGCTCTGTACCTCGGTGGGGTCATCGGTACCCAGCACGTCCTTGGCGATGCTGCGGCGGTAAGCGAACAGGCCGGGAGTTGCCTGCCAGGTGGTGCCGCGCTGGCTGCCATCCACACTGACGATGTCCTTGGTGTACTGATACTGCTGTGCCAGATCGGCATCGGTCAGGCCGATGTCCGCCTTGACATCCAGTGTATAATCGGAATCCACATACTTCAGGGCGTAATCCGCTTCTACCAAGAAGATGTCGATCTTGTCGTCATCGGCAGCAGATTCCTGATTCAGCAGACCTTCGTCCAGCTTGTTCTGATAGTTGTTGTTATCGTTGGGGTTGATGGTCCACTTGACGATGGTGCCGTCCTTCAGAGTGGTGGTGGACTTATCGGCTGCGATTTCAGCAACTTCAGGATAGTAATCGTTGAAGCGGCTCTGGAACTCATCGTTCCAGCACCAGATGTTCAGGGTCTTGCCGCCTGCTGCGGGAGCCTCGGATGCGGCTGCGGAAGAAGCGGTGGAGGATGCTGCTGTGCTGGTGGAAGAAGAGCCGCCGCATGCTGTGAGGGCTGCGCCAATAGTCACGACACCGGAAGCGAGCAGAAAATTACGACGAGAGATCTTTTTCATAAGGGTAAACCTCCTTCATGGTTTTCCATTTTCTTCAAAAAACTCCGCCATAGGAGTTCTGGTCCAAAATCAAAGGCTGCGGACTGACCCGCCTGACAGCAGCCTGCCGGAGACTCGGATCTGCTCCGGCAGTGTGACCCGCGGGTGCTCGATGAGTTCGATGAGCTTGTCCGCTGCGGTCTGGCCGAGAGCGGCTGTGTTCTGCTGGTAGGTCACCAGCGAGGGGTTGACCACCCGGGAAAGGTAGATGCCGTCGTATCCCATCACTGAGATGTCATCCGGGATGCTCAGCCCCGCTTCTGCCAGAGCGTTATAGCCGCCCAGTGCGGAGAAATCATCCGGGAAGATGATGCAGGTGGGCCGCTGCGGCAGTACCAGCAGCGCCCGGGTCTCTTCTGCACAGCGCTCGACATCGTGATACACGCCGTCGCGGACGTACTCTTCCGGTATCTCCAGCCCCAGTTCTTCACAGGCCTGATAAAAGCCGGCGATGCGGTTTTCAGTGACCGAGGTCTTTTCGCCGTGGATAAAAGCGATGCGCCGGTGTCCGCAGGCCCATGCCTGCTTGACCAGAGCTTTGAGACCCGCCACGTTGTCCGACAGGACTGCCATGCGGTTGTTGAACACATGGTCGATGGTCACCACCGGAACATCACTGTTGACCAGCTCCACTACCTGTGGGTCGTAGAAGTTCACGCAGGCGATCACCACACCGTCCACACTGCGGTAATGGCAGTGCTCCAGGTAGGTCATGCTCCTGCCGCTGATGTTATGGTTGATAAAGGTGATGTCGTAGCCGCGCTTTTCTGCTTCTACCTTGAAGCTGTCCAGCACGGCGGAGAAGTATTCGTGAGTCAGGCCGCTTTGCCGCTCGTCAACGAACAGGACCCCCAAATTATAAGTACGGTTGGTTTTGAGGGCCCGGGCCGCTGCGTTGGGCAGATACCCCATGCGGCGAGCCGCTGCGCGGATGCGCTCTCTTGTTGCGGCGGCAATGTCAGGCTGATCGTTCAGAGCCTTGCTGACGGTTGCGACGGATACGCCGCATTCTTTTGCCAAATCTTTCAGAGATGGCATCGGCTGGCCTCCTTTCCGGGAAAGGATTCTTGGAATCGCTTCCTGCAAAGTCCTTAATCGTTTTCGCAAATTCAATATAGCGCATTCTGTACCAAAAATCAAGCGAAAAAGAAAAAGTTTTAACTATAACGCATTGATTTCGGCAGCTTGCTTGCTTTTTGAAGACCAAAATTGTGCATCTCGATTGGATTTCGTTACATTTCGGTTAAAATCGAAAAAGTTTCGCTGCTTTTTTCGGAGCCGGAAGGAACAGGACAGGCGGGAGAGGGAGAGGATGCGGATCGGAAAGGTGTGCGGCACTGCGGATGTTTGTGATGAAACGATGCATATTTTTTGGAGAACTTTGGGCGGAATCTTGAAAAAGTACTTGCAATTTTTACACGGATAGGCTATGCTAAAAACAAAGAGACCGCTTCTTTCAAAAGCTCTCAATCGTTTTCGTGAGCAGGTTTTAAGGAGGAAGCGTTATGAGATTCGGACATTTTGACGACCAGAACAAAGAGTACGTCATCACCACCCCGCAGACCCCGCTGCCCTGGATCAACTATCTTGGCAGTGAGGATTTTTTCAGTCTGGTTTCCAACACAGCCGGCGGCTACAGCTTTTACCGCGATGCGCGGCTGCGCCGGCTGACCCGTTACCGCTACAACAGCTCCCCGCTTGATATGGACGGCCACCATATCTATATCAAGGATGGCGATACGGTGTGGAACCCCGGCTGGCAGCCAACAAAGACCGAACTGGACAGTTACACCTGCCGCCATGGTCTGGGTTACACGATACTGGAGGGCAGAAAGAACGGCGTGACGGCACAGCAGGAGCTGTTTGTGCCCAAAGGCGATGCCTGTGAGCTGGACCGCCTGACCCTGCGCAACGACAGCGGCACGGAAAAAGAGCTGGATGTGTTCAGCTATGTGGAGTTCTGCCTGTGGGACGCTGTGGACGACAGCTCCAACTTCCAGCGCAATTTTTCCACCGGTGAAGTCGAGGTGGAGGGCAGCGCTGTCTATCATAAGACCGAATACCGTGAGCGCCGTGACCATTACGCTGTTTTCTGGGCCAACTGCCCCATCAGCAGCTTTGATACCTCCCGTGATGCATTCTGCGGCGTATATGGCGGCCCGGCAGACCCGCAGGCCGTTCGGGCAGGCCATTGCTCCGGCAGCATCGCCCATGGCTGGGCTCCTGTTGGTGCGCTGCACATCCATGTAAAGCTGGCCCAGGGAGAGTGCCGCAGCATCCTGTTCGGTCTGGGTTACATCGAGAACCCGCAGGAGGAAAAATTCGTCGCGCCGGGCGTCATCAACAAAGCCCGCGCCCACGCCATGATGGAGCGCTATGCCACCGACGCGCAGGTCGATGCGGCCCGCGCTGCGCTGGCCGCCCACTGGAAAGACCTGCTCTCTACCTATCAGCTGCACTCCGGAGAGGAAAAGCTGGACCGCATGGTGAACATCTGGCACCAGTACCAGTGCATGGTCACCTTCAATATGAGCCGGAGCGCCAGCTATTACGAGAGCGGCATGGGCCGTGGCATGGGCTTCCGCGACAGCTGCCAGGATCTGCTGGGCTTTGTGCATATCATCCCCTCCCGTGCAAGGGAGCGCATTCTGGACATTGCGGCCACCCAGTTTGAGGATGGCAGTGCTTACCATCAGTATCAGCCGCTGACCAAAAAGGGAAACCGCGACATCGGCACTGGCTTCAACGACGACCCGCTGTGGCTCATCGCCGGCGCTGCCGCCTACCTGCGGGAGACCGGAGACTGGAGCATCCTGGATGAGCAGGTGCCGTTCGATAATGACGAGTCCAAGGCCCAGCCGCTGCTGGAACATCTGCGCCGCAGCTTCAACTTCACCGTTACGCACCTTGGCCCCCACGGCCTGCCGCTCATCGGCCGCGCCGACTGGAACGACTGCCTGAACCTGAACTGCTTCTCCGAGCACCCGGGTGAGAGCTTTCAGATCACCGGCCCCAGCGAGGGTCCGGTAGCCGAGAGCGTGTTCATCGCCGGTATGTTCGTCAAGTATGGCCGGGAGTACGCCGAACTGTGCGACCATCTGCATCTGGATGAGGAAGCGGCCGCTGCCCGCAAGAGCATTGAGGCCGTGGAGCAGGCCGCGCTGACGGCTGGCTGGGACGGAGCATGGTTCCGCCGCGCCTACGATGCCTTTGGCAAGCCGGTGGGCAGCAAAGAGTGTACGGAGGGCCAAATCTTTATCGAACCGCAGGGTATGTGTGTTATGGCCGGCATTGGCCGGGAGAGCGGTCAGGCTGCGCAGGCGTTGAAGAGCGTGGAAGAGCGGCTGGATACGAAATATGGCGTGGTGCTGCATCAGCCGGCCTACACCAGCTATCAGCTCAATCTGGGCGAGATCTCCAGCTATCCTCCGGGATACAAAGAGAACGCCGGCATTTTCTGCCACAATAACCCGTGGATCAGCTGCGCTGAGGCCGTTTTGGGCCACGGCGACCGTGCCTTTGAGGTCTACCGCAAGACCTGCCCGGCCTACATTGAGGATATTTCGGAGATACACCGCACAGAGCCCTATGTCTACAGCCAGATGGTAGCCGGCAGAGATGCGCCCACCTTTGGCGAGGCCAAGAACAGCTGGCTGACCGGCACGGCGGCGTGGACGTTCTTCAATGTGAGCCAGTATATTCTGGGCATCCAGCCCACGCTGGACGGACTGAAGGTGGACCCCTGCATCCCGCACACCCTGTCCGGCTTCACTGTGACCCGCCGCTTCCGTGGGGCGACCTATCACATCACGGTGGACAATACCGCCGGAGTGCAGCATGGCGTCAAGAGCGTGACCGTGGACGGCAAGCCTCTGCAAGGCAGCGTTCTGCCGCTGGCAGCGGAGGGTGCCGAGGTGAACGTGCAGGTCGTCATGGGCTGAAAGCGATTTCGAACTTCTCCGTTGCATTTCGCACCAAAGTATGTTTCAATAAAAAGCAGCAAATGGAATGGAACGGAGAAGGGAGAGACTGCGGGATGCTGAAAATTGCTGTCGTCGAAGACCAGCAGGAAGTGCGGGACGAGCTGTGCCGGTTCATCCGGCAGTACGCCGCCGAGAACAGCCTGCAGGTCGAGGTGCTGCCCATCGAGGATGGAGCTGTCATCGCGGAGCACTACGAGCCGGGGTATGACATCATCTTTATGGATGTGGAGATGCCGGGACTGGACGGCTTCGGCGCGGCGGAGAAGATACGGGCCGTGGACGCAGACGCCGTGCTGGTGTTCGTGACCAACATGGCGCAGTACGCTATCAAGGGCTACGAGGTGGACGCACTGGACTATGTCCTCAAGCCGGTGAACTACTACCAGTTCTGCACCAAGCTCTCACGGGCTGTTCAGCGGGTGCAGCGCCGCCGGGGCGGGCAGGTCGTTTTACAGCTGGCCGGAGGCGGGATGCAGGTGCTCTCCACCGGCGACATCTACTATCTCGAGACCCATGACCGGCTGCTCTGGTATCACACCACCAAGGGTGAGTTTTCCGTCCGTGCCAGCCTTGCCAGCGCCGAAAAGCAGCTGGCGCAGTACCATTTCTCCCGCTGTAACCAGTGTTATCTGGTCAACCTGAAATATGTAAAGGCTGTGGAGAACGACTTTGTCCACGTTAACACCGACCACCTGGAGATCAGCCGCCGCCAGCGTGCGGCTTTCCTGACGGCGGTGGCGTCCTACATCGGAGGTGTGCTGTGAATCTTCTTGCACGCCATGTCATCCTCCGGGCATTGCTGCGGTGGACTGCTGCGGTGGCGTTCTGCATCCCGCTCAAGCACCGGCCTCACGCCCGCCTACGGGCGCTGGGGATGCTGCTGCCGCTGCTGGGGCTGACCTATATGCTCGACCCCTCGGCCCAGAGCACCAGCCTCCACGAACTTCAATTATCTCTGCTGACACTCTATGTCGCGTTTTTCGTTCTGCTGGGCATGATGATATACGCCTGCGTTGAGATAGACAAAAAGAGTGCGCTCTACTGTGCCGTATGGAGCCTGCTTGCCTCCCAGACCGCTTACGAGTGCTGGCATCTGGTGGAAGTATTCTTCGAATGGCGGGGAACGCCCCTTGACCTCAGAAGCCTGCCGGTCATGCTGGTACAACTGGCCGCTGGTGCATTCTTTTATTTTGTTATCTGCACCACCCTCTCCCGGAAGATGTCTTATAAAGGAGCGTATAACATCGGCCCGCGCCAGCTGGCCAGCGCCTTTTTCATCGGGATCCTCTTCATGTTCCAGGCTGCGCTGCTGAGCGGCGGGCAGGTGGTGGTGCTGGATCGCAGTCTCGTCATGACGATGTTTGTCGGGCAGTTTTACTTCCTGACCCTGCTCTACTTCCAGACCGAGGTGTTCAAGCTCTCGGCCATGCAGAAGGAGATGGACACCCTCAACCTTTTATATGAGCGCCAGCGGGAGCAGTACCAGGTGGCGCGGCAGAACGTCCAGATCATCAACAAGCGCTGCCACGAGCTGAAGCTTCAAATCGCCGCGCTTCGCCAGATGTCGAGCGCCCCGGCAGACCCGGAGCTGAAAGCCCACATCGACGAGGCCGAAAAGGCCGCTCAGCTCTACGACGCCAGCCGAAACACCGGCAATGAGGTGCTGGACGTGGTGCTCACGGAAAAGAGCCTGCTCTGCGAGTCCCGCCGCATCCAGCTCAACGCGGTGACGGACGGTAGCTGTCTGAACTTTTTTGAGGCCAGCGACCTCTACGCCCTTTTTGCCAATATGCTGGACCACGCCATTGAAAGTGCAGTGAAGGTGCCGGAACCGGAGCGCCGCTGCATCGACCTGCTGGTCTGTACCCGGCAGAGCTTCGTGGTGGTGAACGTCATCAGCCCCGACCGCCCGGCGGAGTCTGCCGACACCCGTGCCGCCCATTACGCCGTCAAAGTGACCAACCGCATCGTTCAGAAGTATAAAGGTACCCTGACCACAGAGAGCCAGAACGGGTTCTTTGCGGTGAAAATTATTTTCCCGCAGGGGAAGTAACCTCTCCGTCAGCGCTGACGCGCTGCCGCAACCCGGCCTTGTCTGCGAAGCAGACTGAGAGGTTGAGACCGTCTCACAAAATCAATGTGGGACGGTCTCTTTTCTTTTTGCATTTTTCTTGTTGTATCCATCTATTTGTAAGAGATGCACAAATATATCAGCTTGGATTTGTGAGAGCAAAACCGAATATCCACACCATTCGACCGATTATCGCAACGGTCTTGCGAAAGAAAAAGTCTTTGATAAAATAATAGCGAAAGACAGAAAAACGACCGCACAACAGAGAAAACGCTACAGATACACGGGAGGAAAACGAATGCGAAGCATCGCCAAGCTCATGCAGGACTGGCAGTTCACCGGGCCGGACGGCAAGACCACTCTGGTGGAGCTGCCCCACACTTGGAACGCAAAAGACGGCCAGGACGGCGGCAACGATTACTGGCGCGGCACCTGCACCTACAGCACCACCTTTGCCGCTCCGGCGTTCGACGCAGCTTCGCAGGAAGTCTGGCTGCAGTTCGAGGGCGTCAATTCCAGCGCCAAAGTTCTGCTGAACGGCAGGAACATCTGCACCCACGACGGCGGCTACTCCACCTTCCGTGTCCATGTCTCCGACCTGCTGGCAAAAGACAACCAGCTCACCGTCGAGGTGGACAACAGCATCAACGACCGCATCTACCCCCAGAAGGCCGACTTTACATTCTACGGCGGCATCTACCGCGACATCAGCCTGATGGTGGTCAGCAAGAACCACATCGCGCTGGGCCACTTCGGCGACACCGGCGTCAAGATCACCCCCGCCCTCAAGGACGGCAAGGCTGACATCCGGGTCGAGACCATCGTGGAAGGCGAGGGCGCTGTCTCCGTCGAGCTGCAGGACGCAGCCGGAAGCATCGTGGCCAGGGCTGAGGGCGCAGACGCTCAGCTCCACCTCGACGCTCCCCACCTCTGGGACGGCGTGAAGGACCCCTACCTCTACACCTGTGTCGTCCGCCTGAGCAGCGACGGCACCGTGGTGGACGAAGTTTCCACCCGCGTGGGTCTGCGCACCTTCTCGGTGGACTCCAGGAACGGCTTCTTCCTCAATGGCCGTCCCTATCCGCTCCACGGCGTCTCCCGCCATCAGGACCGCAAGGGTGTGGGCAACGCCATCACCCGCGAGATGCACGATGAGGATATGGCCCTCATCCGGGAGCTGGGTGCCAACACCATCCGGCTGGCCCACTACCAGCACGACCAGTACTTCTACGACCTCTGTGACCAGTACGGCATGGTGGTCTGGGCTGAGATCCCCTACATCTCCGAGCACCTGCCCAATGGCCGCGCCAATACCATCAGCCAGATGAAGGAGCTCATCTACCAGAACTACAACCACCCCTGCATCGTCTGCTGGGGCGTCTCCAATGAGATCACCATCTCCACCAAGGACAAGGCCGACATGCTCGACAATCACCGCGAGCTGAACGACCTGTGCCACAAGATGGATTCCACCCGCCTGACCACGCTGGCCTGCTACGCCATGTGCGGCCCCTTCAACCCGGTGGCCCACATCACCGACCTCGTCAGCTGGAACCTCTACCTCGGCTGGTATGTGCCGGGTCTGTTCCTGAACGACCTGTGGATGGACTTCTTCCATCTGGTCTACCCGGGCCGTCCTCTGGGCTTCTCCGAGTACGGTGCCGAGGGTATGCCGAACCTCCACAGCTCGAAGCCCCGCCGCGGCGACCACACCGAAGAGTATCAGGCAAAGTATCACGAGTATATGCTCCGCTGCTTCGACCGGCATAAGTGGATGTGGGCGACCCACGTCTGGAATATGTTCGACTTTGCAGCCGACGCCCGCGACCAGGGCGGCGAGCCGGGCATGAACCATAAGGGCCTCGTCACCTTCGACCGGAAGACCCGGAAGGACAGCTTCTACCTCTACAAGGCATGGTGGAGCGACGAGAACTTTGTCCACATCTGCTCCAAGCGGTTCACCGACCGCACGGAGAGCGAGATGGAAGTGAAGGTCTACTCCAACCAGAAGTCCGTCGCCCTCTACGTCAACGGCGAGAAGGTCGGCGAGCAGACCGGCGAGCACGTCTTCAGCTTCCGTGTGCCGCTGACCGGCGAGATCGAAGTCAAGGCTGTGGCCGGTGACTGCACCGACACCGCTTCCTTCCGTCATGTGGACACCCCGAATCCCAGCTACAAGCTGGTCAAGACCAAGTCCAAGAGTGCAAACTGGGTCTGATTTGTGAAACATTCCGCCGACCGGCGGTTGTTATAGAAAAAAGGAGGAGAATCCGTGAAAAACACCAAACCGAAAGTACGGCTGTGGTCTGTTCTCACCGGCCTGACGGCTATCCTGACCGTCGCTGCCATCGTGGGCAACATCATCGCAAACCAGTACGCTACCACCATCAACGTCGCTCTGAATGCATCTACCTATAAGATCATCCACGGCGAGAATACCGGCGATACCGAATACTTCAAGAAGGGCTTTGATTCCGATGAGGAGCGCGAGGCTTACGAGGCCGAACTGTGCGCGACGGTCGAGGCCGAGGGCGCAGCTCTGCTGAAGAACGAGAACAATGCCCTGCCTCTGGCCAGCGGCGCTAAGGTCAGCCTGTTCGGCCACGGCTCTGTGGACCTGATGTACGGCGGCACCGGCTCCGGCTCTGTCGATACCAGCAAGGCTCCCAACCTCAAGCAGGCTCTGGAAGCTCAGGGCATCACCATCAACCAGACCCTGTGGGATCTGTACAGCTCTGACTCCATGATGAGCAAGTACAGCCGCCTGACCCCCGCTTCCATCTCCGATACTCTGGAGGCGAACACCCAGTACGCTGTCAACGAGGCTCCCTGGAGCGCTCTGTCCAGCGCTGAGTCCAGCTTTGCTGAGTACGGCGACGCTGCGATCGTGGTCCTCTCCCGCTCCGGCGGTGAGGGCGCAGACCTTCCCAGCGGCGAGAATGGCACCAGCGACAGCTGGATCTCCGGCCAGGAGGGCGACGGCAACTACCTCGCTCTGTCCGCTGAAGAGATCGAGCTGCTGCAGAACCTGAAGGCTCTGAAGGACAACGGTACCTTCAAGAACATCGTCGTCCTCATCAACAGCTCCAACGCCATCGAGCTGGACTTCCTCAACCCCGAGATCTGCGGTGAGGACTACGGCATCGACGCTGCTATGTGGATCGGCGACGTGGGCCAGACCGGCATCAACGGTGTGGGCCAGCTGCTGTCCGGCACTGTCACCCCCTCCGGCTCTCTGGTCGATACCTATCTGTACGACAACATGGCAAACCCCGCTATGTACAACTTCTACACCCAGGCTTACCCCAACGCAGCAGAGTACAACCTGCTGACCGAGGGTGCTGACGTGCAGGGTATGTACAGTGTCTATCAGGAAGGCATCTACCTGGGCTACCGTTACTTCGAGACCCGTTACGAGGATGTCGTCATGGGTACCGCCAAGGCTGGCGATTACAACTGGGCAACCACCGTTGCTTACCCCTTCGGTTACGGCGACAGCTACACCACCTTCGCATACTCCAACTTCAACGTGACCGAGTCTGACGATGCCTTCACCGTCACCCTGAAGGTCACCAACACCGGCAAGACCTTCTCTGGCAAGGAGACCGTCCAGATCTACTTCCAGTCTCCCTACACCGCTTACGACAAGGCAAACGGCATCGAGAAGGCTGCTGCTGAGCTGTGCGGCTTCGCAAAGACCGACGTGCTGGCTCCCGGCGCTTCTGAGGACGTGACCATCACTGTCCCGAAGAGCGAGCTGCGCACCTACGACGCGAACAACGCCAAGACCTACATCGTGGACGCTGGTGACTACTACTTCACCGCTGCCACCGATTCCCACAACGCAGTCAACAACATTCTGGCTGCCAAGGGCTACACCGTCGAGAACACCAATGGCCGCATGACCGAGAACGGCAACACCGACCTCGTCTGGAAGTGGACCAACGACACCCTCGACACCACCACCTTCTCCACCGGCGCAAATGGCACTGCCATCACCAACCTGTTTGACGAGTCCGACCCCAACAAGAGCAGCAATGCTCCCGGCAGTGTGACTTGGATGAGCCGCTCCGACTGGACCGGCACCATCCCCACTGCTCCCGCACAGCTGACCGCCAACGAGACTCTGGCTGCAAGCCTCGCCTTCACCAAGTACGACGGCTCTGAGGCCAACAGCGTCGAGATGCCCACTCTGGGCGCCAAGAACGGCCTGACCCTCGCTTCCATGATCGGCAAGGACTTCAATGATCCCGAGTGGGATACCCTGCTGGACCAGCTGACCTACAGCGAGATGGTCAACACCATCACCCTCGGCTTCCACAACACCGCAGCCGCTGCCTCCATCGGCAAGACTGCTACCAAGGACGAGAACGGCCCTCAGGGTCTGACCGCTGCCCTGACCGGTGGTGCATCCGCAATGTGCTACACCTCCGAGGATGTCATGGCTGCTACCTTCAATGTTGACCTCATCAATGAGGTCGGCAGGTGCATCGGCGAGGACTGCCTGGCCATGGGTTACTCCGGCCTGTACGGCCCCGGCATCAATATGCACCGCACCGCTTACTGCGGCCGTAACTTCGAGTACTACTCTGAGGACCCGTTCGTGGCTGGCACTATCTGCGCTGCTGAGGTGCAGGGCATCCAGTCCAAGGGCGTCTACGTCTACCTGAAGCACGTCGCCCTGAACGACTCCGAGACCAGCCGCCGCGGTGTCAACACCTGGCTGAACGAGCAGACCGCTCGTGAGATCTATCTGGAAGTCGCTGACAAGGCCATCACCGATGGCGGCGCCTGGAGCGTCATGACCGGCTTCAACCGCTGGGGTGCTACCTGGTGCGGCGCTAACGCCAACCTGCTGACCGGCTTCCTGCGCGGCGAGCTGGGTATGCGCGGCATGTGCATCACCGACTTCTCCGGTTCCAGCCAGTACATGGACCTGGTGGACGGCCTCATCGCCGGCTCCGACATCTGGGACAGCCCGATGCCCAAGATCCACACCACCAAGGCTGCAAACTATGAGAACGATGCTTACATCGTCACTCAGATGCGCAACGCGATGCACCACATCCTCTACACCGTGGTCAACTCCAACGCCATGAACGGCTGGGCTTCCACCGATACCCTGAAGACCATCACTCCGTGGTGGCAGACCGCCATCTATGCGCTCATCGCAGTGCTGGCCGTCCTGACCATCCTGTGCGCATGGCAGCTGAGCAAGGCCCTCAAGGCGAAGAAGAGCATGGTCGATACCGCTCCCGCAGCTGACCAGAAGTAATTCCGGCGCAGATTTCCGCAACTGTTAAAAACGAATGGCAGCCTGTCCCCCAGAACGGCGGGCAGGCTGTCGTTTTTTATAAGAAAAAAGGAGACACCGCAAATGGGTGAACAAACCGCAAAGGCGCCGGGCCTGAACCGCGCCAAGACCTACCAGCTGGTGCTGTTCCCGCTGAACAACGGCGCAACGAACGTGTACTATGTGCTGGTGCTTTCCTACATCGCTACCTTTGGCAGTAAGGTGCTGGCCCTGTCCATGATCTTCGCTTCGGTCATGGTCACCGGTATGCGCCTGTTCGACGCGATCACCGACCCCATCATCGGCGCCCTGATGGACCGCACCAACGGCAAGTTCGGCAAGTTCCGGCCCTTCATGGTCATCGGCAACCTCATCATGGCAGCCAGCATCCTCGTGCTGTACTGCCTGACCCCGCTCATCCCCGCCAGCTCGATGTTCCTGCGCTATGCGGCTTTCGTGGCTCTGTACGCAGTCTGGGTCATCGGCTACACCTTCCAGACCAGCTGCACCCGTTCCGGCCAGACCGTTCTGACCAACGACCCCAAGCAGCGCCCCCTGTTCACCATTTTCAACACCGTCGGCTCTCTGCTGGGCATGGGCGCGATGCAGTTCTTCGCCCCCATCCTCGCCAAAAACTATGAGGGCGGCTACGCCTCTGCCGGTTTCTTCCGCACTCTGGCTCCTGTGGGCATCGTCATCTCCATCCTCCTCACCATTCTGGCCATCATCGGCATCTGGGAGAAGGACCAGCCCAAGTACTTCGGCATCGGCGGCGAGGTCAGCGAGAAGGTCAAGCTGCACGAGTACGTCCAGATCATCAAGAACAATAACCCCATGCAGCGTCTGATGGTGGCTGGTGCCGGCTGCAAGCTGGCTCTCTCCATCGCTACCAACACCACCGTCCTGTGTATGCTGTACGGCTGCATGATGGGCAACTATGACGGCTTGTACCTGCCCATGATGGTGCTGGGCTACGTCTTCAGCGTGCCCTTCTTCCTGCTCACCGTCCGCACCAGCCAGAAGGAGGGCCAGAAGGCCAGCCTGATGAAGTACGTCAGTGTGGCATTTATCTGCTACATCGGCGTGCTGGTGCTGCTGCTGCTCTGGGGCCGCAGCGACGCCTTCACCCTGTCCATCATGGGGAACAACGGCCTGTCCATCAACCTCTACACCATCCTCTTCATCGCATTCTTCGGCATCGGCTACGGCGCATACTACGCCACCGCCGATATGCCCATCCCCATGGTCGCCGACTGCTCCGACTACGAGACTTACCGCAGCGGCAACTACATCCCCGGCATCATGGGTACTCTGTTCAGCCTGGTGGATAAGCTGGTGTCCAGCCTGTCCGCTACCGTCGTCGGCATCGCTGTGAGCTTCATCGGTCTTGAGAGCCTGCCCACCCAATACGACCTCTACACCCCCGGTATGAATTGGGTGGTCATCGTGCTGTTCTGCATCATCCCGATGGTGGCCTGGGCCGCTACCCTTATCGCCATGAAGGGCTACACCCTGACCGGCGAGAAGATGAAGGAGATCCAGGCGGTCAACGCCTGCCGCCGCGACGCTGTGGCCAACGGCATGAAGCTGGAAGAGGCCATGACCAAGTGGCAGAGCATGGACCAGCTGCCCGCCGAGTACCGCAGCTGAGCCTGTAAAAAGGAAGAACATGGAACAGAATGTACTGAACACTGACCTGACCGGCAAGGTGGCCGTCGTCACAGGCGCAAGCGGCACCCTGTGCTCCATCTTCGCCAAGGCTCTGGCCCGGGCAGGCGCAAAAGTCGCCCTGCTGGGCCGCAATATGGAGAAGCTCAAGGCTCTGGCCGACGAGATCGAGGCCGAGGGCGGCATCGCCAGGGGCTACACCTGCAACGTCATGAACAAGGCCAACTGCCTGCAGGTGGCTGAGGACGTGATGACAGAGCTTGGCCCCTGCGATATTCTGGTGAACGGTGCCGGCGGCAACAACGCCCGCGCCAACACGGACAAAGAGTATTTCGAGATGGCCGACCTCGAGGACGATACCGTGACCTTCTTCGACCTCGACGAGAGTGGTGTAGAGATGGTGTTCAACCTGAACTTCATCGGCACCCTGCTGCCCACCCAGGCCTTCGCCCGCCAGATGGTGGGCCGCCCGGGCTGCAACATCCTCAACATCTCCAGCATGAACGCTTATCTGCCCCTGACCAAGATACCGGCCTACTCCGGCTCCAAAGCCGCTGTGACCAACTTCACCCAGTGGCTGGCTGTCCATTTCAGCAAAGTCGGCATCCGGGTGAACGCCATCGCCCCGGGCTTCTTCGCCAGCGAGCAGAACGCCAGCCTCCTCTACAATGAGGACGGCACCCCGACGGCCCGTACCAACAAGATCCTCGCTGCGACCCCCATGGGCCGCTTCGGCGACAGCGAAAAGGACCTTGTGGGCGCACTGCTGTTCCTGCTGAACAATGACGCTGCCGGTTTCATCACCGGCATCTGCCTGCCCATCGATGGCGGCTTCTCCGCCTATTCGGGCGTGTAAAAACACAAAAAAGCTCCGGTTTTCGTATGAAAGCCGGAGCTTTTTTGTGCTTTTCAGGACTCTTTTTCTACATTCTGTTGTTTCTGCTCGATTTTTTCCATATAGCGCCAGAGGGTCGTGCGGCTGATGCCCAGCTGACGGGCGGCGGCGGCGCGATTTCCGCCGTGGGCGGCGACGGTCTGCTGGACGACATCGCGGATGACCTCTTCGAGGGTCTGCTCACTGGGCTTGCGGGCAGAAGCCGGCGGCGGCACGGCCCGCAGAGTCCGCTCTTTGGAAAGCATATCGGCCACCGTCCCGGCCCGGATGTAGGGGCCGTCCGACAGGGCGGCGAGGGCGCGCAGGACGTTCTTGAACTGGGTGTAATTGTTGGGCCAGGGGTACTGGCGGAGCATCTCGATGGCCCGGGGCTCGAAGCCCGAGAGCTGCTTGCCCAGCTCGAGGTTCAGGCTGTTGAGGTAGAGGCTGGACAGAGACGGGATCTCGTCGGAGAGGCTGCGCAGGGAGGGCAGGGGAAGGGCCAGTGAGCCCAGCCGCTCACTGAAATGCCGCAGCACTTCCGGCACCGGCTCCCCCTCGACAATGGAACAGGAGAAGATGAGCCGCACCCGGCGGGCAAGACCGGTTTCTTCAATGGCGGCAAGAAGCTCTGAACTCCACTGGGGCGAGATGGACTCAAAATTCTGGAAGTAGATGGTGTTTCCGGTGGCGCTGAGAGGGGAGTTGTAGTGGTTGAGCAGGAAATCCCAGGTCTTCTCATTCAGCAGCGCACAGTTCACCACGATGAAGGGGTGGTTTGCAAGGGAGCTGTGCAGATAGAGGTAGCGTGCGATCTGCTCTTTGCCGGTGCCGGGCTCGCCGTAGATGAATACCGGCTGGCGCAGCAGGGCGAGGGAGCGTATCTCGGCCGCCTGGGTACCCATCGCGCCGCTGAGGCTGTAGAAGCTGTTGGCGAAGAGGTATTCGCACTCGCCCTTGTTCAGGGTGCGCAGGCCGGGACGGCTGGAATGGAGCGGGATGCGGGCCGGAACACAGTAGAACAGATACCGCTGGACGTTGTTCATCAGCAGCTGCTGGGCGGTGATGCTGTAGAGCTGGTCCCGCTCGGTGTAGTAAAAGCGGAGGTTGCCGCTGGCCGGTATCTCCCGGATGTGGGACTGAAGGACGCTGCTCAGCTCCGCCGGGACTTCGGAGATGCTGCTGTAGAAGAGGTCGCCGTTGGACTCCATGACGATGACGCGGCCATTCTGGCCCTGAGTGATGCTGCGGAGGAACAGGTTCTCCTGCCGCAGATAGCCGAACCAGGAGCTGATGTTCACGGCCTGGTCGATGGCGGCGTGGAGGCTTTCGACGCCGGAGGTGATGAGGAAAGCGTCGAAGCCCATCTCCCGGGCGATGGTGTGGGTGACCATGTCACAGACCACCATCCGGTAGCCGCCCTGCTGCAGGCGCTCCAGAGTGTGGCGCACCTCAGCAGCGTTGTTCACGGTGAGGATGTCGAGGTTGAAGTCCAGCAGACTGCACAGGGTGTGGGCCGGCTCGGTGATGGAGGGGAAGCCCACGATGGCGTAGAGGCTGGAATAATTCTCGGCCAGCTTCATGGTGCGCAGCACGTCGTACACCGAGATGTGGATGTCCACCACCGGCAGGTCAGTCACCTGCCGGATGAGGGCGGCGGTGCCGCCGCGGGAGATGATGCAGTCATAGGAGTTGGGGGGCATCTGCTGCACGATGGCCTGCCCGTCTTCCAGGTCGCCGGTGTAAATGTCCATTTCGACATTGGGATAAGCCTGTGCCGCCTGCTCCATCGCAGTGCGCATTCCGTCGTAGGGGGCGATGCCCAGAATACGGGTGTGAGTCTCTATCACAACAGACACCTCCGTTCATATTTGCTACTATTCTAGCAAATAAACGCCCGAAAATCAAACAAAGACTGTCCTTATTTGAAACGGTTTAAGACTTTATAACCAAAAAACTTAATCAATGTTTCAAATTAAAACGGAAAAGACCGCTCGTTTCCATGCACGCCGTGTCAAAATAAGGCATAATGGTATCAAGAGAATAAATCATGAGAGGAGGAGCAACCTATGCTGCTTCTGCTGATCCTTGCAGATGACTTTACAGGCGCGCTGGATACGGGTGTCCAGTTTGCCGCCTGCGGCATCCCCACCCGCGTCGTGGTCGGAGAGCAGGTGGATTTTGCAGCCAATGACGCCGCTGTGCTGGTGGTGGACACCGAGACGCGCCATCTGCCCGCTGCAGAGGCCTACGCCGTCATCGCAAAACTGACCCGGGAGGCGATGAGTGCGGGAGTTTTCAGCATCTATAAAAAGACAGACTCCGCTCTGCGCGGAAACATCGGCGCAGAGCTTTCGGCCCTGCTCAAAACCAGCGGGGAGCGCCAGCTGCCGTTCCTGCCGGCCTTCCCCCAGATCGACCGTGTGACCCGGGACGGAGTACATTATATCAGCGGCGTGCCTGTGACCGAGAGCCCCTTCGGCATCGACCCCTTCGAGCCGGTGCGCCACGCCAGGGTGACGGAGCTCATCGGGGAACAGACCGATGTGCCTGCCTACAGCTTCCCGACCCTGAAAGAGGGTGAGGCTGTGCCGGAGCAGGAGGGCATCCTGGTCTTTGACGCCGGGAGCCTCGACGACCTTGCGTCCACGGGCCGCGCCCTGTTCCAGAATGGCAAGCCCCGCCTGATGGCAGGCTGTGCCGGCTTTGCAGCGCTGCTGCCCGACCTGATGAAGATGACCGAGCGCAGGACGGTCACCATGCCGAAGCTGGACCCCCGTCTGCTGGTGGTCTGCGGAAGCGTCAACTCCATCACCCTGCGCCAGCTGGATGTGGCCGAACAGAACGGCTTCTCCCGCCTGCGCCTGACCCCGCGCCAGAAGCTCGACCCCGGCTATTGGGAGAGCGAGGACGGCAAAGAGGCCCTACAGGGCATCAACGAGATGCTGGCCGCGAATCCCCGCTGCATCATCGAGACCAACGACGAGGGCGGCAACCAGCCCACGGCGGATTACGCCGCCGCCCGGGGCCTCGACCTCGAGGGCATGCGGGTCGGCATCGCCAGCAGCATCGGCCATATGCTGGGCAAACTGTTCACCAGCCCCGCGCTTGGGACCCTGCTGCTCACCGGCGGCGACACGCTGTTACAGTGCATGAACTGCGTGGGCATCAAGGAGCTTGAGCCGGTGTGCGAGGTGGAAAAGGGCGTCGTGCTGGCCCGCTTCACCTACCGCGGCTGCACCCGCTACGTTATCACCAAGTCGGGCGGCTTCGGCCACAAAAAACTGCTGCTCGACCTTGCAGACCGCATTGCAGCCGAGCAAACTTGAGATAGACGATGGATTCGGAGAAAACCATGGCCTGTCAGAAACTTCCCGGCCTGCCCTGAGACGGTACGATCTACGAAAACGAAGAGTTGGATACGCTGGAAGCTCTGCTGCCCACCGGTGTCCAGACCCGCTGATTTTTTTGAAGGAGGAAATTTGTTATGCTGACCCAGTACAATCTGAAGATGCCGCACGCAGTTTACGGCGGCGAGAACGCAATGGACAACATCACCGCCATCATCAAGGCCCGTGGTGCAAAGAAGGTGGCAATGTTCACCGACAAGGGCATTGAGGGCGCTGGCCTGTTCGCCCTGCCCGAGGAGGCTGTGAAGGCTTCCGGCGCAGAGTATTATGTTCTGGACGAGCTGCCTCCCGAACCCAGCTACATGGCTGTCCAAAAGCTGGTGGATGAGTTCAAGACTTCCGGCGCCGACCTCATCGTGGCCTGCGGCGGCGGCTCCGTCATGGACGCAGCCAAGCTGGCAAGCGTGCTGGTGACCGATGACTACGGCGTCAAGGAGCTGCTGGACAACCCCGGTATGGCTCAGAAGTGCGTCCCCATCGTCCTCATCCCCACCACCGCCGGCACCGGCGCTGAGGTCACTCCCAACGCCATCGTCGCTGTCCCCGAGAAGGAGCTGAAGGTCGGCATCGTCAACGAGAACATGATCGCGGACTACGTCATCCTCGACGCCCGCATGATCAAGAACCTGCCCCGCAAAATCGCAGCTGCTACCGGCGTTGATGCTCTGGCACACTGCATCGAGTGCTTCACCAGCAACAAGGCCAACCCCTTCAGCGACCTGTACGCTCTGGAGGGCCTCGACCTCATCCTGAACAACATTGAGAAAGCCTGCGATGATCCCGATGCCATGGCCGAGAAGAACCGGATGCAGATCGCAGCTTACTACGGCGGTCTGGCCATCACCGCTTCTGGCACCACCGCAGTCCACGCTCTGAGCTATCCTCTGGGCGGCAAGTACCACATCGCACACGGCGTCTCCAACGCCATCCTGCTGGCTCCTGTCATGCGCTTCAACAGCGAGCATCCGGCTGTTAAGGAGCGTCTGGCTGTGGCTTATGACCGCTGCTGCCACGAGAACAAGACCTGCACCACCGTGGACGAGAAGGCTGCATGGATGATCGCCCGCCTCGAAGCGATCGTCAAGCATCTGGACATCCCTACCAGCCTGAAGGAGTTCGGCGTCCCCGCTGAGGACCTCGAGGGTCTGGTCGAGTCCGGTATGCAGGTGCAGCGTCTGCTGGTGAACAATATGCGCCCCGTCACCGCTGACGACGCCCGCAAACTGTATCAGGAGATCATGTAATAGAAAAGGAGAACACGTTATGAAGACCAGCGACATCAAAGGCATTATCCCTCCGGTAATTACCCCGATGAACAACGATGACGAGCAGACCGTCAACCACGAGGCTCTGCGTCAGCAGGTCGAGCGTCTGCTGGCAGGCGGCGTCCACGGCATGTTCCCTCTGGGCACCAACGGCGAGGCTTACGCCCTCTCTTTTAAGGAGAAGGAAGAGATCCTGGCTACCGTCATCGACCAGGTCAAGGGCCGCGTTCCCGTTTACGCAGGCACCGGCTGCATCACCACCGCCGAGACCATCCGCATGAGCAAGCGCGCCGAGGAGATGGGCGCAGATGCACTGTCCATCATCACCCCCAGCTTCGCACTGGCTTCCCAGAAAGAGCTGTATGACCACTATGTGGCTGTGGCAAAGCAGGTCAACATCCCCATCATCCTCTATAACATTCCGCCCCGCACCGGCAACAAGCTCCTGCCCGAGACCGTGCAGGCCCTCTGCCGTGACGTGGACGTCATCGTCGGCGC
>NZ_JBBNIH010000164.1:0-42292 GCF_040094125.1 Faecalibacterium longum | reverse complement strand
AGGTCTACGCCGCCGACATGGAAGATCTGCGGCAGCGTCTGGATGAACTGATTGACATTGGCAAGCAAATTCTTTCCCAGCTGGCAGAGCTATAAAAATTCCCGCAGTTGGAGGACTGCGGGTGTACATATAATGTTTGACATCCTTGCAAGGTAGTAGTCGATACCTTTATAATAAGGGTGAACAGAAAGGAAGTGCCCGATATGATGTCTATGCTGAAGAAAATTGTTCTTTTCCCGATTTCTCTCTTTGTGGCGTTTCTAGCTCTGATGGCAAGGTGGCTGCTAACCCTGTCCAGCTATGTAGTTGCTCCGCTGATGCTCTACATCTTCGGCTGCGGCATCTACACTGCTTACCGTCAGACTTGGAATCAGTTCTTTATCCTGCTGGTGGCCGAGTTCATCTGCTTCATCCTCTTTTTCGGTGCAACTGCCATCACCGAGGGCATCGGGCGGTTCAGTGAGTGGTTGGCCGAACTGTAAGGAGCATTTTCAACCTTTTGCCGCCTTCGGGCGGCTTTTTCTTTTATGGGGGTGATTTAGCATGGCCGCAACACGGCTGATCGCGCTGCACAAAAACAAAGGCAAGTCGGTTGCGGCCTGTCTGAAAAGCCGTACAGACTATGTACAGAATCCCGACAAGACTGAGCATGGCGAACTGATTAGCAGCTACGAATGCAGTCCTTTGACGGTGGATGAAGAATTTATGCTGTCCAAACGGCAGTATGAACTTGTCACTGGGCGCAGACAAAAAAGTGACGTGATTGCCTATCAGATCCGGCAGTCGTTCAAACCCGGCGAGATCACCGCCGAAGAAGCCAACAAGGTGGGTTATGAGCTGGCAATGCGTTTCACCAAAGGCAAGTATGCGTTTATCGTTGCAACCCACACGGACCGGGAACACATTCATAATCACATTATCTACAACTCCACTGCGTTGGACAGCACCCGGAAATTCCGGGATTTTTTATTGTCCGGGCTGGCTGTGCAACGGTTGAGCGATCTGATCTGCTTAGAGCATCAGCTTTCCGTCATTGAGATAAAACCCTATCGGGAGCGGCAGAAGCGCACACTTTATTCGCCCAAAGAAAGCAATCGTGACTGTCTATGCGGCGTGATCGACAACATTCTGGCGGAAAAACCCAAAGACTACGAAGATTTTCTGCAAAAGCTGGAGCAGCAGGGATACGAGGTCAAGCGAGGGAAATACACCTCCGTCAAAGGCACACGGCAGAAACGATTCATCCGGTTCCGCACTTTGGGTGCAGGATACAGCGAAGAAGAACTGAAAGTGGTTATCTCTGGAGAAGTCGAACACCATCCCCGGCAAAAGCAGAACCGCATCGTACCGGAACAAAAGTTTCAGATGCTGGTGGACATTCAGGCAAAGCTGGCCGAGGGAAAGAGCATGGGGTATGCTCGCTGGGCAAAGCGATATAATCTGAAAGAAATGTCCAAGACGCTGATTTTCTTACAGGAGCATAAAATCGGCAGCATTAAAGAAATGCAAGAACGTGTAGATGCAGCAACTGCTCGCTATCACGAGTTGGGCGATTCCATTAAAGCTGCAGAAGCGCGCATGGCCGAGATTGCCGTGCTGCGGACGCACATCGTCAATTACGCCCGGACACGTCCGGTTTATGATGCCTACCGCAAAGCCGGGTACAGTAAGAGATTTCTGGAAGCCCACCGGGAAGAAATCACGCTGCACAAGGCGGCGAAGGCAGCATTTGATGAATCCAATTTGAGAACGCTTCCCAAGGTCAAAGAGTTAGACGCGGATTATTCCAACCTGCTGACAGAAAAGAAAGCACGCTACCCGGACTATCGAAAAGCGAAAGAAGAAATGCAGGAGCTTCTTCGTGCAAAGAGAAATGTAGAACTGTTCTTTGCAGAGGAAAAGAGCAGCGCAGAAAAAACGAAGTCCCGATAAATGAAGATAGCCTAGGATTCTTCCCTCGTGGAAGAGCCCTAGGCTATCTTTTTTGTTATAAAAGTGTTTAGAACAAACGCGCAGCCTGCATCGGCACGATGCAGAACAAATGGGGTTTGGGCACAGCCCAACAAGCATTTTGCAAAGCAAAATAGCATTTGTATAGACGAATGCCCTGCTTGCTATCGAAAACCTACCTTAAAAGGCCACGGCTGAACCTCCATTCATGGTGTGATCCATCATGGCTCTGGCTACACAAGGAATACAAATTGACTTTTCCGGGTTGGTGTTGTAAACTGTTATTAGCTTTAGCTAACCATAAGGAGGGCGCTCATACATGACAAATCAATACATGAATAATCTTTATCGTGATCTGCTCTCTAATTCACCGCAGACGATCACCATAGATATTCCGACAGACATGGGAACCGGTCAGATTTCGCAGATCGTCACGAAACAGGGAGCAGTTGTTTCAGACTGGAGAATGAATTACTTTTCGGATATGAACGTGCAGGGAGTGAGCAGTGAAGAATACATACAAATGCTGTTCTGCTTCAATGACGGTGTTTCCTGGAATATTGCAGACAACCGGCAAAGTGCCAGCATACAAAAGGGTGAATCCTGTATTTATCGCGGCCACGGGAAAATGGAATATCTGTGCTATTCTAAAAAGAGCGATTTCCTTTTCAAAAATGTGAAAATACCTCTATCCTATTTCTATAAGATTCTGAATGACTACTTTGAGGCTGGTGAGATCGAGGTCTATCAGAAAAAATTATTGGACGGCATATCAAAGGTGAATATCACGCCCTATATGGAACACATTTTTGCGGAGCTGCAAGACTTCACGCAATATCGCGGCGGGTTGGGATACCTGTTTCTGGAAAGCAAGGTCTTTGAGCTGCTATCGGTATATTTGAGCGAGGTCCTGGAGCTGAGTATTCTCGCGTCAACCTACGTTGCAATTTCCAGAAGTGACCGGGATTCCATCATAGAGGCAAAGCGAATTATTGACAGCCAGCTTGCCCTGGCTCCGAGCTGCGAGGAATTGGCGCGGCAGGTCAATATCAGCACTTCAAAATTGACGAAGGGCTTTTCCTCCCTGTTCGGAACATCGGTTCATGCGTATGTCATCGACCAGCGGTTAGAAAAGGCAGCAAGCCTGCTGTTAGAAAGTAATTTGAATGTCAGCCAGGTGGCTATACTGGTGGGATATTCAAAAGCGAGCAATTTCGCAGCGGCGTTCAAAAGGAAATACGGAGTGAATCCGAAAAACTATAAAGCAAAAGCTACGATTGGATAAATGCAAAAATACTGATTTTGGGTAGAATAAAATTGGTTTTGGGTTGGAATCGTGGGCGCAAATTGCTATTATATGTGGTGTGATTAGAGGAAGCTAACCACACCACATTTTCATTTTCTCAGAGATAAGGAGGATACTGGTATGAGTTCCCAGAAAAAAAGTTCCCGGCTTGAGGGAAAAGATTTAATTACTATCGGCATCTACACCGTCATCTATGTCGTGATTGTTATGCTGGTGGCGATGCTTGGCTTTATCCCCGTTTTTATTCCGCTGATGGCGGTGCTGTGCCCTTTGATTGGCGGCATCCCCTATATGCTGTATGTTACAAAGGCTAAAAAATTCGGGATGACTGCAATCATGGGTTTCCTGATTGGCCTAATCATGGTGTTCTTCGGCAACGGCTATCTTACTATGGTAACTGGTCTTGTTGGCGGCCTGTTGGCCGACGTGATTCTGAAAAAGGCGGACTACAAAAGTGCAAAGAGTACAGTTCTTTCCTGCGGCGTGTTCAGCATCTGGGTGTTTGGCAACTTTGCTCCCATTTTCCTGAACCGTGAAAGCTATATGGTAATGTTGACTGAAGGATACGGCGCTGAATATGCAGCTACCCTTAATACATATATGCCTATGTGGATTGCGCCTATTCTGCTGGTTGCCTGCTTTGTGTTTGGCCTTGTCGGAGGTATGATTGGGAAAGCCATTTGCAAAAAGCACTTCCAGCGTGCCGGTATTGCATAATGGCGCGGGAAATTCTGCTCAGCAAAAAAACAGAACAAGGGCTACGGCTCGATCCGCGTACAAAACTGTTGCTCATCTTCATCATAAGCATTTTTGTCATGGGTGGAACAGGCGGAGAAGCTATGGGGCTGATCCGCCTTGTTCTTTGTACGGTTCCGGCTATATTGCTGCTTACCTCGAAACAATGTGCAAAAGCTGTGGGCTATATTGCTATGTTTTCTGCTTTTTATGCTGTTCAAATTTATGTTTTGCCGCACCTTACGGGAATATTGAATTTCCTCGTTCTGTTTACAACAGGATTCTTCTGCCGAATCCTTCCCAGTGTTGCGATTGCTGCCTATGCAGTGAAAACAACAACGGTCAGTGAATTGATTTCCGGCATGGAAAGAATCCATATGCCTAAAGAAGTGACGATCCCCTTAACGGTCATGTTCCGCTTCTTTCCAACTGTCATTCAGGAGTCAGAAGCAATCAGTGACGCTATGAAAATGCGTGGGATTAAACTTGGAGGGAAAAAACCTTCAAAAATATTGGAGTATAAGCTGATCCCGATGATTACCTGCTCCGTGAAAATCGGTGAGGAACTTTCCGCCGCGGCAATTACCCGTGGCCTCGGCGCTCCTGTCAAACGCACAAACATTTGCCAGCTTAAATTCAGTTTTGCCGATGTGGTGCTGATCTTGTTTTGTTGCTTTGTAGTGGTTTGGGCGATTGCTTCCCCGATAATTTCCGCAGGAGGGATTTTGCCATGATAGATTTTCAAAATGTTTCTTTTTCTTATGGTGAAGAGTCCAGCGGCGGAGGGATTAGAAATGTCAATCTCACCATAAACACAGGGGAATTTGTTTTACTCACGGGAGAATCCGGCTGCGGGAAAACAACGATTACCCGTTTGGTAAACGGGCTGGTGCCTCATTATTACGAAGGTAATTTAGAGGGCGATGTCCTTCTGGACGGAAAAAGCGTATCAGATACGCCGCTTTATGACTTGGCTGCTATGGTGGGATCTGTATTCCAGAATCCCAAAAGTCAGTTTTTCAACGTGGATACGGATAGTGAATTAGCCTTTGCCTGTGAAAATTTAGGCTATCCCCAGGAAGATATCCTGAAAAGGATTGACCGTACAGTTTCCGATTATCATATTGAAGATTTGATGGGGCGGAGCGTGTTTGCTCTGTCCGGGGGCGAAAAGCAAAAAATAGCCTGTGCTTCATCAAGTGTATTGCTACCGGGAATTATGGTCCTTGACGAACCATCTTCTAATCTGGATATGGCTGCTATTGATGACCTGCGGCAGGTCTTGAGCCTCTGGAAAAAGCAGGGCAAAACAATTCTGATTGCAGAACACCGCCTTTACTACCTTCACGATCTTGCAGATCGTGTGCTGTATGTAAAAGATGGGGAGATTGAACGGGAATACACGCCTGCTGAATTTGACAGTTTATCGGATAGCACTCGAAAAGAAATGGGGCTGCGGCCGTTTTCTCTCTCGAAGTTGAAACCCGCGAATCAGTATCAGGCGCATACAGCTAAACTGATGGAATTTCAAAATTTCTGCTTTGCGTATAAAAAGCGGGAACCGGAAAGCCTCCATATTCCGAGTGCTGAACTGCCTGTTGGAGAAACGATTGCCATTATCGGCCTGAATGGCGCTGGAAAATCTACTCTGGCCCGCTGTATTTGCGGACTGGAAAAGAAGTGTGGCCTTTTGCAGGTTGACGGGAAAACCCTTGATTGGAAAGCCCGGCTCAAACATTGCTACATGGTAATGCAGGATACCAGCCATCAGCTATTTACCGAAAGCGTGACGGATGAAGTGCTTCTGAGCATGGACAACGAGGATGAAACTGTTGCAGATGAAATCCTTAAACAGTTTGATCTGCTGGAATATAAAGACAGGCACCCGCTTTCTCTTTCCGGCGGGCAAAAACAGCGGGTAGCGATCGCATCTGCCATTGTGAGTAACCGGGAGATCATTGTGTTTGACGAACCAACCAGCGGGCTTGATCTCAAACATATGCGGGAAGTTGCGCGGAGTTTGAAGTCACTCGCGGATCAGGGCAAAACGCTTCTTGTTATTACGCATGATCCGGAGTTGGTGATGGCGGGATGTTCGTATGTAGTCCATATGGAAAAAGGGCAAATAAAAGAAAGCTATCCATTGGACGAATCCGGCAGTAAAAAGGTTTTGGATTTTTTTCGAATCCGCCAGTGAATTTTAGAAATTATGAATGTCAGGGCCGCCTTGACTGGACAGAAAGATAATGATAAGAGGCCGCTTTACTTTGGCGGCCTCTTGTTTTTGAAGCACAGACAGTACGGCTTAATATAAGGAGGGCTTATGTTCAAAAAAATCTTTGAGTACGCAGGGCCATATAAGAAAAATATGTATGTGGCCACGGTCGTTGTACTGGTCAGTGTTCTGCTGGGTGTTTTTCCCTTTGTGCTGGCATATCAGGTAATTGCACCGCTGGTCATGGGGGAGGCAATCACTGCTTCCTTTATCATCCAGCATGTCATACTGGTCTTGGTATGTCTGGTGCTGCAAGCTCTTTTCTATGGCTGGGGCCTGAATCTCTCTCATAAAGCAGCTTATGACACGCTGCTCCGCCTGCGGACGGCTCTGCAAAAACGGTTTGAAAAACTGCCGCTGGGTGTTATTCAGGACAAAGGCACTGGCACCGTGAAAAAGCTGTTCGTGGACGATGTAGACAGTCTGGAAGTTCTGCTGGCACACTCTATGCCGGAGGGCATCGCCAACCTGATGGCTCCCATTGCAGTTTATGTGGCAATGTTCTTTGTAGACTGGAAGCTGGCACTGTTATCTTTGGCATCCATTCCACTTAGCTTAGTTGCCATGATGACGATGTATTCCGTTGGTATGAAGAAAATGGGACCTTACTATATGGCCGGGCAAAAGATGAACAATACCATTATTGAGTACATCAACGGTATGGAAGTCGTCAAGGTTTTCAATAAAGACGCAGATTCTTACGAACGGTTCCGCAAAGATATATCAGATTATCGGAACTATACACTGGCATGGTATAGGGCGGCATGGCCGTGGATGGCGATTTACAGCAGCCTGCTTCCTTGTACCATCATCCTGACCCTGCCTGTGGGTGCATGGTTTGTCCTCTGCGGCTGGTCGACTCTGCCCAATTTGATTTTGGTGCTGTGTCTTTCTTTGAGTATCGGTATGCCGCTGCTGAAATCTCTTGGCTTTCTGCCAACCATGCCCCAGCTCAACTATAAAATCTCCGCATTGGAGCAGGTGTTGGATGCGCCGGAACTTCAGCAGACGGATGATAGATTCCATGGAATAGATGACACCGTTACTTACGACCATGTTTCTTTCGCTTACCAGACAACACAGCCCGGCCCGGATGGAAAGCCCGCAGTGGTTGAGGATGAAGTTCTCCATGATATTTCCTTTACGGCAAAGGCTGGACAAAAAACTGCTCTTGTCGGTGAATCTGGCTCCGGCAAGAGTACCTTGGCAAAACTGCTGATTCACTATTATGACCCGCAAAAGGGCAGCATTTCCATCGGCGGACAGAAACTTTGCGATATGAGCCTTGAAGCATTGAACAGTCGTATCTCCTATGTGGCGCAGGATCAGTATTTGTTTAATACTTCTCTACTGGAAAACATCCGGCTCGGTCGGTTGACTGCAACGGATGAAGAAGTAATAGAGGCCGCAAAGAAAGCTCAGTGCATGGAGTTCATTGAAAAACTTCCGCAGGGCATTCACTCCATGGCAGGCGATGCGGGAAAAATGCTCTCCGGCGGTCAGCGTCAGCGTATTTCTCTGGCGCGAGCAATCTTAAAGGATGCCCCCATTGTAGTTCTTGATGAAGCAACAGCCTATGCTGACCCCGAAAATGAAGAAAAGATGGAAGCAGCCATTGCAGAACTTGTAAAAGGCAAGACCCTCGTGGTGATTGCTCACAAACTGCCCGCCATTATGAATGCCGATCAAATTTGTGTCATCGACCACGGAAAATTGGTAGCAGCGGGTAAGCATCAGGATTTGATTCGCTCCTGCCCTGAATATCAGAAATTGTGGAAAGCCGCACAGGACAGTGCCGAATGGAAAGTACACACTGCAAAGGAGGGAGCCTAAATGTTTGCGATGTTTTCAAGAATTTTGAAACTCTCCGGCCGTTATAAAGGCCGTATTCAAGGTGCATTCGTTTGTGCGTTTTTGGAATCCATTTTGTCAAAAATGCCAATCGTTCTTGCCTTTGTAGTTTTAAGCCGCTTTGCAGCTGACACACTGACCAGCCAGACTTGCCTTTATATCGGCCTTGGACTTGCCGCAGCAGTGTTGGTGCAAATCCTTGTTCATTACCTCAGCGACAGCCTGCAAAGTGCCGCAGGATATTTGATGTTTGCGGATAAACGCATGGAACTGGGCAGCCATCTGCGGAAACTTCCGATGGGCTATTTTACTTCCGGCAACATTGGCAAAATCAGCTCTGTTCTTAGCACGGATATGGTATTCATTGAAGAAGTCGCTATGAGTACGCTGGGCAACATGATGGGCTATCTGCTGTCCTCCTTGATTCTGCTGGTATTCATGTTTTATTTGAACGTACAGCTTGGTTTGATTGCTGCCGCCGTCACGGTTCTGGCATGGCTGGTGTCAAAAGGAATGAACAAGGTTTCCCTGCGGGAAGCCGCAGAGCGGCAGGAGCAGAGCGAACGGCTGACCGATGCGGTTCTATCCTTTGTGGAGGGCATTGGCGTCATCAAGAGCTACAACCTGCTGGGCGAAAAATCAGAAGAATTGACTGACAATTTCCAGCGTTCCAGAAACACCTCCCTTGCTTTTGAGCAGAAAATGACACCATGGACAATGAGTCTGAATATCCTTTACGGCATTGGTATTGCGGCGATTTTCGGCTTGTCGATTGTATTGGAACAGCGCGGCGCACTTCCGCTGGCCTATGTGCTTGGTGTTCTGCTGTTTGTGTTTGACCTCTTTGGACCGCTGAAAGCTCTTTATGGGGAAGCATCTCGCCTTACCGTTATGAATGCAGCTCTTGACCGCATTGAAGCAGTCCTGAATGAGCCTGAACTTCCCGACACGGGCAAGCAGCATCTTCCTGCACAGGCACAGCCGGGACAGCCAGAAGTTCAGTTTAACGATGTTGTATTTGCTTATCAGGACAAAGAAGTTCTGCATCATATCAGCTTTGCCATGAAGAAAGATTCTATGACTGCTTTAGTCGGACCTTCTGGCAGCGGAAAGTCTACTATTGCCAATTTGCTGGCTCGGCTTTGGGATGTAAAATCTGGCAGCATAATAATAAGAGGTATGGACATTCGGAACGTGCCTTTGGCAGAGCTGATGGAGCAGATCAGCATGGTATTCCAGCGAGTGTACTTATTCCAAGATACCATTTACAACAATATCAGCATAGGCAAACCGGACGCCACAGAGGAAGAAGTCTATGCAGCTGCTAAGAAGGCCCGCTGCTATGATTTCATCATGGCGTTGCCTGATGGATTCCAGACCGTAGTTGGTGAAGGCGGTGCTACACTCTCCGGCGGTGAAAAGCAGCGCATCTCGATTGCACGCTGCATCTTGAAAGATGCCCCTATCATCATTTTGGATGAAGCTACCGCAAGCGTAGATACTGATAACGAAAGCTATATTCAGGAGGCTATCTCGGAACTGGTAAAGGGCAAGACACTTCTCGTAATCGCCCACCGTCTGAATACCATCCAGAATGCCGATCAGATTTTGGTCATTGACAACGGCCAGATTGCACAGCAGGGCACGCACGAAGAACTTTTGAAGCAGCCCGGCATTTATCAGGAGTTTGTCAACATCCGAAAGAATGCGGCTGGATGGAGCCTTGCTTAACAAAATTCAGCGTATGCGATGCGGAGCATTAAATGTCTGTGAGAAGTTGTTCACCAAAGATTCTAGAAGAATTCTATGCAAAAAATTGAAGTTATTGTTCGTATCACGAAGGGCCACTGCCCTCCCCAAGAGCAGACGATTTTTGAGTGGATTGAAATGAACCGTGCTGCGCCAGACACTTTGAATTATCCCGGTCTGGAAATAAACTTAGAACACCGTCGTGTTTTCAAAAACGGACAGGAAGTGTACATGAGCCGTTACGAATATGGCGTTTTAAGTTTAATGGCACGGCATCCGGGGCAATTGTTTACAAAAGAGCAGATATTTGAAGCCGTGTGGCATCAGGATAGTGAAAGCTGCCTGACTGCTGTTACCAATACAATTGGACGCATCCGGCAAAAAATCGAGGATGATAGAGCTGCACCTGTCTATATCCGAACGATCTCCAACCTCGGCTACCAATTTATGCCGAACATTTCAGTGAAAAAAGATTCCTTATAACGATAAAAGCCATACTCAATGGGTAACTTAAACCTTGAGTATGGCTTTTATCGTTAGCTGGATAGATAAAAATTGACATCCTTGCAATCGGAAATAATCTTTTCTAAAATATAGAAAAAAGATTTTAGGAGGCGGTAAGATGCAATCCTTCGAAGATGTTCTGAGAGAGTTTGAAGATTTTTTGCAAACGGCATCCTATTTAGAGGTTCTCCCATGTCGATGGGGGTATGTACGGCTTTTTAATGAGGGTGCTCCTATCAACTTCTACGCAGTCTTATGCCGTACCCCACAAGAACTATATGATACGCTAGAAAATGATCTTGCCATTGAAAAAGAGGTTCAAAATCCACAACGAGACTGATTACGAGAAAATTATTGTGTAATTCGTTTGCTTTTCACGTGATTTTATTGAATGACCTGTTAGAATATTGCGTATTCAGACAAAAGAACGCCAGAGAGAAGCGTAACGTCCACTCTGGCAGCTTAGGTGTTTTTGTTCTGTTCTGAAAGTTCTGTCAAATGGATTGCGAGTGACCTTGTGGCATCCAACAGCGTTTTTCGCATTTCTGGCGGACAAGCAAAATAAATCGATTCTAACTCTCGACATTCGCGCTCTGCTTCTGATAAGTTCGGGTTGATAACCGAATCCAGGGAAAGTGGCAGGACATGGAGAATGGCACTTAAAATGTCAAAAGAAGGATTCTGCTTTCCGTTTTCAATATTGGCGATATACTTCACCGAAACATTACTTTTCAGTGCCAGTTGATCTTGTGTCATTTTCATCGCTTTTCGGACAGCTTTTATCTGCTTTCCCAGAGCGATTGCATCTGCATTCGGCATTATCATCACCTCAATAGTATTGTATCGTTCTTACAGAAAGAACGGTATAACATCATCGTTCGGGTGATTTTGTCCTATTGTGCTGATTTATGCCTTTTCCCGGTCGAGTTATAAAAAAACGGTAACTCGTCCGGGAGATTTCACGCGCTATTCGATCACAGTTGCCGTTTGTGGAGGTAACTGTGATTTTTTATTGGGGTAACGCATCAAAAAAAGCCTGTCTGCTGCCGTAGACCAGAATGCCAACAAACCGGCACAATCGTTCTGCTTCACCACCCATAATCATGCCAATGTGCAATATTGCGCCAGCTTCCCACTGTGGGAGGCTGGCGTTTTTGCGCTTTTAAGGGCAAGGTGTCGTGGGCCACCACGATCCTTTTTGTCCGAATGCTCACATTCCGTAAAATAACTGGAGGATTATTGATAATGAAATCGACCTATTTGCTTCCGTGGTTCAAGATGACCACATGGTACTTCCGACTGTCTCGATTGCTGGAAGTTTCCAACGTCAAAAAGCGCACCAAAAATCATAGTGCTGATGCCGACCGTATTTTCATGTTGGTGAAAAATCATGTGCTGGCCGTATCCGGCATGGGAGATGAAGCTCCGCCCACTCCCGGCGGAAGAAACGGAGGGAGTGATGTATTATGATCCTACTGCAACGGGTGAACGAATCCAAAACCTCCGAAAAGACCGTGAAGTGACACAAGAACAGCTTGCCATCGACCTGAACATCAGTGACCGCTACATGAGAAATCTGGAGAAGGGTGAGAAAGTTCCGTCTGTCGACCTCTTTGTGGAGCTGCGGGAGCGATTTGGCTCCTCGCTGGACTACATCGTTTTGGGCGTGTCTGCATCCCAGCGGGAGCAGGAACTGCAAGATCAGCTGCAAATGCTCCGCAAAGAACTGAAAGAAATGCAGCGGCGGATTCTTGTTATGCTGGAAATGCTGGGCGAATCTGCTTGATCAAACGCTTTACTGTTGTAAACCGGAACGATTGGTTCCGGTGAAAATGGCAAAACCGGAACTACTGGTTCCTAACGAGAACTTCAGTTTTCAAGTACACTATGGTCACAGCAAGGGCAGCCCCCCAACAGGGGACGACAAACCCGAAACTGTACCGTGTACCTTGAAAATTGAAGAAGCAGCTTTTCGGCACTTCCAGACAATGATACTTCCGTAATTCGCGGCCCGGTCAGAAAGCAGACGGGGTGGCTGAGATGCCAATGGAGCGGTGCAAATCCGCCGCCGAAAAGTTCCCACCTCCGGGGTGTCGAGGACAAATAGGAGAAAAACAGTATTTTTCAAACCACCAGTTGAGGATTTCTCGGCTGGTGGTTTTACATTTCCCATCAAAATACCGATATGGAGGAAATCTATATGAGTCGATTTTATAACAACTGCGTAGACGAAGCCAGCTTGACTACCCTCTGCCCGATTTGTCTGGATTCCTTTCAGGGGGCAAAGGGCGTTCGCGTCCGGCGCGCAGACCCTAAGCAGAAGATCAAGGATGTCTGCACCTACTGCCAGATTCGCTATGGTTTCGATTATTATGTACAGCCCGATAAGAACGCTGGGCAGTATGTGAAGCGAGGCCATTTCGATGATGAATCTGAATGCGCTTAAAATCGACCCGGAATTTCAGGGCAAGATCCCGCCCCTGAATTTTGAAGAAGAACAACAGCTTGAGCAGAACATTCTCCACGAAGGGCGGCTGCTGAATCCCATTATCATCTGGAATGGCTTTATTCTGGACGGGCATACCCGCTACCGCATCCTGCGGAAGCATCCGTTCATTGTCTACCAGATACAGGAGATCGAACTGGATAACCGTTACGCAGCTCTCTCATGGATCTGCCAGAACCAGCTTGGACGCAGAAATCTCGACCCGGAACGGAAGAAGTTTCTGATGGGCAAGCTGTATGAATCCGAAAAGCTGGCACGGGGCGGCTCCAAAGAGCGGGCACACGATGAGAACGGACGGTTCACCTCAATGGTTCAAAATGATCCATTGAGGGCAAAGCAGCTCTCCACCTGTGAGCGCATTGCCGCACAAAACGGCGTTGGGGCGGCTACCGTAAAGAGAGCAGAGAAGTATGCCAAAGGCGTAGACGCTGCGGAAGATGCAGTCCCCGGTGCAAGAGAAGAAATCCTAACCGGGCGCATCAAGGCAACGGATGCAGAAATCACCGCCTTGGCAAAAACGCCAAAAGCAGAAATCCCTGCGGCTCTCGCAGAATTGCGGAAGCCAAAGCAGGAACGTCAGCCCCGAAAAGCCGAAACATCTTCTTCAAAACAAACGCTTTCTGAAATCAGCAAAAGCATCCAAGGACATCAACGCCAGCTTACTACTGAAGAAAGAACCTTTCTGAAAGCATCCATTGACAACCGCTATCAGGAACGAGCCGTTGCAAACGGCTCCCTGATGATGTGCGAGGTACAGGGTGCCAAAGAGGACTTTATTCGCCGCTGGAATACGATTTTCAAAGAATACCCGGATGTTTTTGAAGATTCGGACTGCCGCAAGATCATTCATGACTTGACCGAAGATGCCGTACAGTATCTTCTGAAAATAAAGGAGAAAACGCTATGATGCTTTCTAACCTGAATCTTTCCAGCCTGCCGGAGTGCAACTTCGAGGTGCGGTACGTTGACAGCGTTCTGCTGAACCCCTGCGCCGAATATCAGCGGCTGCTCCGTATGGGCAAGGTTGCACGAATCGCAGCAAACTTTTCGGAGTACATCGCCAATGAGCCGAAGGTCAGCTACCGGGATGGCCGCTACTTCGTCTTTGATGGTCAGAACACCATTGAGGCACGGAAAACGTGCAACGGTGGGCGTGACCTCCCGATTCGCTGCAAGGTATTCTACGGCCTTTCTAAAGAGCATGAAGCTCTGCTGTTTGCTGTGCAGACAGGCATTTCCAGCGAACTGACCGCTGGTGAACAGCTTCGTGCCAAACTGGTGGCACACGAAGAAAACGCCTGCGATTTTGTTTCGGTAACGGAGGACACAGGCGTTCGGTTTGCACTGGATGGGATTCGTGCCCCGTGGAAAATCTACTGCATCCGCTCGGCTTACTACATCTACAAGAGCTACGGTGCATCACTTTACCGTGAAATGCTGAGCGTTCTCGTAGACGCTTGGGGTGGCGATTCGGATTCGTTCCTGTCTGGCATCCTGCACGGCATGGCTCGTTTTCTGGCTCTGTATCAGGGCGAATATAGCCGGGAACGGCTAATTCTCCGGCTGCGCACAGTGCATCCCAAGACCATCACCCGGTTGGCACAAAACGACACTGGCAATGTGGCAGACCGCCACATGAAACAGATCCTGTCCATCTACAACGGTGCTGGCCGTGCCCACAGTCTGCCTTGCAAGCGGTGATGAGCATGATTCCAGTCAACCGAAAGTTTCTGCGCGGTGATATTTACTACGCCAATCTGGAGCCGCACCTTGGCTCCGAGCAGGGCGGTATCCGCCCTGTGGTCGTGGTGCAGAACAACACCGCAAACTGCTATTCGCCCAACCTCATTGTTGCGCCTGTCACATCCAATACTGCAAAGAAGCCCGATCACCAAGCCCACGTTCTTGTGGACGGTAATCGGGCTTTTTTGCAGCCCTCTATGATCTTGGCAGAATCTGTTCAGACCATCAGCAAGGGACGGCTGATCCGCCCGATGGGGCGGTTGAGCATCCCGGAACTCATTCGGCTTAATTATGCGCTGCTGTATCAGCTCGATTTGAACGAATGGGTATGGAGAAAGGAGGCCTATGAACGCTATCTGCGATACCACCGCTAAATCTGAAACTCTTTCCGTCAAAGGCTGCAAAGTCAAGATCACTTATGCGCCTGCGGATACGGACTGTCTGGATGCCATCCAGAAACTATTGCAGACCACCATTCTGCGGACGGCAGGACACACTGCTGCCTGACATCCTTGTATTCCTTAACTGCGTGAGATAAGATAAAATCGAACTGAACCTTGAAAACCTGATATGGACAATATCCGTTTGATTTTGCTTTTCTCGCCAAAAGAAAGTGAGAATGCAATGAAAAAACGCGTTTATACCTTATACCGTGTTTCGACAAAGGGACAGGTCGAGAAAGACGACATCCCCATGCAGAAAGAAGCCTGCCGCAACTTTGCAGAAAGTCAGGGCTGGGAGATCGTCAAGGAATTTTCCGAAAAAGGCGTTTCCGGCTTTAAGAAGTCTGCCAAAGAGCGTGACGAACTCCAGAAAATTCAACAGGCCGCGATGGAGGGCAAGTTTGACATTCTGCTGGTGTTCATGTTTGACCGTCTCGGTCGCCGTGATGATGAAACGCCCTTTATCGTGGAATGGTTCACGAAGCAGGGCATCGAGGTCTGGAGCGTGAACGAGGGACAGCAGCGGTTCGACACCCATGTGGACAAGCTGATGAACTACATCCGCTACTGGCAGGCATCCGGCGAGAGTCTGAAAACCTCTGTCCGTACCCGGACAAGGCTGGAACAGCTCACCGGGGAAGGTCACTACACGGGCGGCACCGTGGCTTTTGGCTACAAGCGTGTCCGCCTTGGTCGGGTGAACAAGAAAAATCAAGAGGTCTGTGACCTTGTGATCGACGAAGCGGAAGCTGAGATCGTCCGGCTGATTTTCCACAAGTACGTTTACGAGGGCTACGGCGCACAGAAGTTGAGCCACTATCTTTATGAACAGGGAGTCGTAGGACGGAACAACAAAAATATCCCCAACACCAGCATCGTTCGGATGATCAAGAACAAAGGATACACGGGCTACCTTATCAATGGTGCAGTGGAAGCCGAGTGCCCACAGCTCCGCATCATTGAACCAGAATTGTTCGAGCAGGCACAGGAACTGCGGCAGGCACGCACTTGTGAGCGTGGCGGCACTTCACTGGGCACCAGCTCCAAAGCCCTTTTGACCGGGCTGGTTTACTGCGGTCACTGCGGCAACCGCTTGAGCCTGACCAGCAGCGGACGGACACACACCTACGCCGATGGGCATACGGTGAAAGAAGTCCGGCCCCGGTATAGCTGCTTTTATAAGATCCGGCATCCGGGTGACTGCGATGGGCAGTCTGGCTACGGTGTTTCCAAGCTGGATTCCATCGTGGAAGAAGTTGTCCGGCAGATCTTCGCACAGTTCCGGGAAGTTTCCCGGAAGAAGCTGCTGGAATCGGTCAAGACCAACGATGCCGCCCGCATCCAGAAGAAGGTCAAGAAAATCCAGAAAGACTTGGAAAGCAAGCAGAAAGAACTGGACGACCTGAAAGCCGAAACCATTCTGGTCATCCGGGGCGTAAGTGCCTTGGACAAAGAACTGCTGGGTACACTGGTAGCCGAGGCAAGAGAGGCTTTGGAAACTCTGGAAAAGCAGCTTGTTCAGGCGCAGGAAGAATACGAAGAAGCCACCAAAACGGCAAAGCGCAGCAACTACATCTGCAACGAGCTGTTTACATGGGCGGATGTGTACGACACCGCCAACCACGATGAACGCCGCGCTATCTTGCAGCAGTTCATTGCGGAGATTCGTGTCCGAAAAGACTACGAAATCTCGATCACCCTGAACGCCAGCTTCAACCAAGTGGAACAGCTCAAGGCTGTGTCAACCTACGATGGTGCGGAAATTTTTGAAGGAATTTCCGAGAAGGGAGCATAAAAGCGATGCACTTGCCCGCAGAACTCTGCAAAATGCAAAGAAAGAAGCGTGAAACCGATGGATTTTCAAAAAGTACATGGATGACCCCACCCGGTTCGCATCCGACTTCAGGGTTCGGAGCCCGGCACGGTCCGCCAAAGTTTTTTAGGCATAAAAAACGCCGCATCGTACAAAACGATGCGGCAGATTGGTGGACCTAGAGGGATTCGAACCCTTGACCTCTCGGATGCGAACCGAACGCTCTCCCAGCTGAGCTATAGGCCCATATTTAGGGGCGTGACGCGGTTGGGCGACCAACCGACATACTCCCCATTTGAATGCCCACAACTCCGTGGGGCACAAAAGCGATACGCTTGCACTCCCAGCTGAGCTATAGGCCCATATTTGTTTTTCAGAACGAGAACAGTGTAACTCTTTTAGAAGGATTTGTCAAGGACTTTTCACCCGGGCGGCCTGCGGGGAATGGCCGGCTGAATCGGACGCGCCGTTTCTTAAAAAACGACAGATCCTTTAGTAAAAATAACAGTGGCTCTCAGAGAAAAAGCGTGCTACAATAATGCTGAGACTTCTGTACATGAAAAGTCTATCACCCAAAGTCAGGAGGACAACGGTTATGGAATTTACTAAGGTCGTTGCAGAGCGTTATTCCTGCAAGAATTTCAGCACACGTAAGGTAGAAGCCGAGAAGTTGACGGAGATCCTAGAAGCGGGGCGGCTGGCCCCGACCGCCAAGAATTTTCAGGAGCAGCGCATCTATGTGCTGCAGTCGGAAGAAAGCCTGGCAAAGCTCGACAAGGTGACGCCCTGCCGCTATGGCGCACCTACCTGCCTTGTTGTGGCCTTCGATAAAAACAGCGTCTTTACTTATCCCGGCGGAAAGCGGGACTCCGGCATGGAGGATGCCGCCATCGTGGCGACCCACCTGATGCTGGCCGCCGCCAACGCAGGTGTGGACAGCTGTTGGCTCAACTTCTTCGACCCGGATGAGCTAGCCAAGGAGCTGGGCCTGCCGGAAAATGAAGAGGTCCTGATGATCCTCGACCTCGGCTATGCCGCAGAAGGCGCAGGGCCGCTGGCAAACCACGGCTCGAGAAAGCCCTTGTCCGCGACGGTCGCATACCTGTAATACCAAAAAAACACCCGGAGATGCTTCCGGGTGTTTTTGCGTTATTGTCCGACGATGCGCCAGTGTTCGGGCTTGTTGTGATCGGTGGTCACGCCGTCGTCGGTATACATTCGGTAGGGCGCAGGCTGGCCGTCGGGCGCGAAGCGCCAGAAGGTGAGGGCCGTATCGTTCAGCTGGGCGGTGTTGGCGACGGGCTGTGCCACCTCCCGGATGTCGGCCTCCGTCTTGTAGCCGAAGCGGCTCTGGGCCAGACCAAACGCCCACTTGGGCGGGATATAGCTGGGGCCGATGAGCTGCCGGAATTCCTTTGCGACCTCTGCCGCTGTAGGGGCTGTGATGAGGTAGAGCGCATAGTTCGGCTCTGCCGTGGCGAAGCGGAGGGTGTCGTGGCGGGTATGGTATAGCCGATACAACAAAACCGGCATTTTCGGCAGAACAGGCGGCCCGGGGCTTGTTTGGGCAGGGGAAAATGGTATATAATAAGTATATTCTAGGAATAAAAGGGAGAACCATCATGTATCAAAAAGGAATCAAGCGGCTGCTGGACGTGGTACTGTCGGCCTGCGGGCTGCTGGTGCTGTCACCGCTGCTGCTTTTGCTCTGCCTTGCCATCAAGCTGGACTCGCCGGGGCCGGTGTTTTTCAAGCAGAAGCGGGTGGGCATTCATAAGAGCTATTTCAACATCCTGAAATTCCGCACCATGCGCATCGACACCCCCCACGACATGCCCACCCATCTGCTCCACGACCCGGAGCAATATATCACCCGGGTGGGCCGTTTCCTGCGCAAGACCAGCCTGGACGAGCTGCCCCAGCTGTGGAATATCCTTGTGGGCGATATGGCAGTCATCGGTCCGCGCCCGGCCCTTTGGAACCAGTACGACCTGTTGGCCGAACGGGACAAGTACGGCGCAAACGACGTCCGCCCCGGCCTGACCGGCTGGGCGCAGATCCATGGCCGCGACGAGTTGGAGATCACGGAGAAAGCGAAGCTCGACGGCTGGTATGTGGAGCATATGAGCTTCTGGCTGGACGTCAAATGCTTCTTCGGCACCATCAAGGCTGTGGCCGACCACGACGGCGTGGTGGAGGGCGGCACCGGGACGCTGCACGAAGAAGAGAAAAATGACCATAAATAAGGGAAACATAACATGCTGAATGCACTGTATCACTTTGCGACTCCATGGGCAAAGGCAACGAAACGCCAGATCAATGTGAACCGGATGCTTGGAGTGGCGGCGAATGCTCTTTATCCGATATATTGTGCATGGAGTCCGCTCCCGAAGCAGAGAACAACGCAGGGCGAAAGGATGGTGGTATCTCTGACCACCTTCCCGCTCCGAATCGGGAAAGTCCATCTGACGATCCAGAGCATCCTGCGGCAGAGCCGTCCGACGGATCGTATCCTGCTCTGGTTGTCCAAGGAGGAATTTCCGGAGGAAGCACAGCTCCCGGCAAATCTGCTCCGCCTGAAAGAAAAGGGACTGGATATCCGCTTCTGCGACAATATCCGCTCCTTTAAAAAGGTGTTCTACACCGCGCAGGAATTTGAAAATGATGTGATCGTTACGGCGGATGATGATGCGCTCTACCCGGAAAACTGGCTGGAAGGGCTGTGGGATACCCACGAAAAGTATCCGGGCTGCGTGTGCTGTTACCGCGCGCATGAAATCACGTTTGAAGGCGGAAGGGTGGCGCCTTATCAGGAGTGGTACGGCTTGTCGCCAGACAAAAAAGGACCTTCGGAAGCACTTTTCCCGGTGGGCGTTGGAGGGGTGTTGTATCCTGCAGGCTATTTCAGCGGCATCGAGTTCGACAGCGGGAAGATTATGAAGCTGTGCCCGACGGCGGACGATATGTGGCTCAAGATCGTGGGAGCGCAGAAAAGGATCCCGGCAGTGAAGGTGAGCACCAACTCGAAGGAGTGGTTCACCATCCGGAACAGCCAGCGCCAGTGCCTGATGTCGGTCAACACCGCCGGAAGGATGCGGAACGATGAAGCACTTCAGAACCTGATGGAATATTATCACGTTACAGCGGAGATGCTGGGCGGCACATCAACAGAGCAGAAAGGCAAAGGATAAAAGATGGCGGGCAGAACAGATGTGAAGATCAGCGTGATCGTACCGGTCTATAATGTAGAAAAAGAACTCCCCCGCTGCATCGAGAGCCTCCTGACACAGACGTATTCGAATTTTGAGCTGCTCCTGATAAACGATGGCTCATCGGATGGCAGCCCTGAGATCATGGAGAGATACGCGGAGAAGGACCCGCGCATCCGCACCCTACATAAGAAAAATGGCGGGGTGTCCTCGGCACGCAACAGGGGACTGGAACAGGCAAAAGGCGAATATGTGTGCTTTGTGGATGCGGACGATGTGGTGGCTTCGCAATATATGGAATGGTTGTATCTGGCCCTCCGGCAGAGCGGAGAGGCGGTTGCGATCTGCAGGGATGTGCGGGTGAATGATTTTGAAAAAGAGGTCCCTTTCAAGGCCCTCCCGGAAAAAATGCCGAAAACAGAGCGGATGAATCTGAGGCAATATACATTCTGGGATGAAAATGGGTGCCTGTGGTGCTGTAGAGGGATGATGAAGACTGAATTTCTTCGTGATATTCGGTTCGATGAGGAGCTTTCGATCGGAGAAGATGCGCTGTTTATGGCAAAGGCACTTCTGAAGGCGGGAGGATACATTTATCTGCCGTGCGGCCTGTACGCATACTATATGCGGGATGGCTCGGCGCTCCATCAGGAGACATTCAAGCCAAAGCAGTTCAGCGAGATAACGGCATGGGAAAGAATTTATGCACTGATCCGGGAGCAGAGGAGACCCGGGGAAGAAAGCATGGAACGAACAGCCGAGGAACGGCTGGCGGTGGTCTGCGCCCATGTATATTACCGGATGGCGGGCAGCGACCATGCCGATCCGGAGCTGCAAGCCAAGATCGTGCGGATGGCGCGAGAGCACTGGCGGGCGGCCTTGCGCGTCCCGAACAGCAAGAAGCGTGAAAAGAGCAAGCTCTGGATGCTGATCTGCTGCCCGGCGGCGGGACGCTGGATGTGGAGGCTGGGAAAAAAGCTGAAACAGGGATGAGCCGGAGCATCTTGAGAAACGAAGTGGTTTTGTCTTGATTTATGTCGGAAATGTTATATAATAAAACAGTATACAAGACACAGAAGGAGGATTTCCATGGAACGCACCTATATCAATGAGGTACAAAAGGAAATTGGCAGCACGGTCAAGGTGCAGGGCTTTATCGAGAACCTGCGCAACAGCAAATATATGGCCTTCATCGTGCTGAAGGATATTACCGGCAAACTTCAGATCACCGTCGAGAAGGAGGACCACCCTGAGCTGGTGGACACCATCGACAAGCTGACCCCGGACTCTGTCATCACCGTCACCGGCAAAGTGATGGAGAACGACTACGTCAAGATGGGCGGCATCGAGATGATCCCCGAGGCCATCGAGATCGAGAGCATCGCCAACGCGCTGCCCATCGTCCGCAAGGAGATCGCCGCCACCAAGAAGAAGAAGGCTGTGGAGCGTTCCAGCATCGACCAGCGCATCGACTACCGCTGGATCGACCTGCGCACCGATGAGAACCAGCTGATGTTCAAGGCACAGAGCTGCTTCGTCAACGCCATGCGTCAGTTCCTGCTCGAGCGCAGCTTCATCGAGATCCACACCCCGAAGCTCATCGCTGCTGCCAGCGAGAGCGGCTCTGAGGTGTTCAAGGTGGACTACTTCGACCGCAACGCCTATCTGGCCCAGAGCCCTCAGTTCTATAAGCAGATGGCCATGGCCGCCGGCTTCGAGCGCATCTTTGAGACCGGCCCCGTCTTCCGCGCGGAGAAGAGCTACACCAACAAGCACTCCACCGAGTTCTCCGGCTTCGACCTTGAGTTCAGCTACATCACCTCTTACAAGGACGTCATGAAGATGGAGGAAGAGCTTCTGACTGCCGGCCTGAAGGCCGTCAAGGAGCAGTACGGTGAGCAGATCAAGGAGCTGTTTGGTCTGGAAGTCGTCGTCCCCACCACGCCGTTCCCCGTGGTCAAGCTGGCCGACCTGTACAAGGCTCTGGAAGAGGAGTTCGGTTACACTGTCGATGAGAGCGAGAAGGGCGACCTGACCACCGAGGCCGAGCGCCTGAGCTACGACTGGGTCAAGAAGCACTACGGCCACGAGTTCCTGTTCATCACCGACTACTCCGCCGAGAAGCGTGCTTTCTACCACATGCGCGACGAGAACGGCGTGCCGCAGGGCTACGACCTCATCTGGCGCGGCGTGGAGATCACCACCGGCGCACAGCGTGAGCATCGCTACGATGTGCTGAAGAAGCAGGCAGAGGAGAAGGGCCTGGCCGATGACGTCAAGTTTTATCTGGAGTTCTTCCAGTACGGCTGCCCCCCGCACGGCGGCTTCGGTCTGGGCATCGACCGTCTGACCATGCTGCTCTGCGGCCAGTCTATCAAGGACGCCGAGTTCCTGTTCCGCGGCCCCAACCGTCTGACTCCGTAAGGAATGAAACCTCTCCGTCAATGCTTCGCATTGCCACCTCTCCTATCGAGGAGAGGCCATTTCGTAAAGCTTTGTCTCTTCGCCAGAGGCTCCCCTCGGTAGGGGCAACAACGACGACCGCCGCCAGTGGCGGAAACAGGGAGTCGTTGTTGGGGCAGCGGCCAGTAAGACGCGCGCAATGCGCAGCGGATGCTGGGTGCCGCAACCCGGCCTTGTCGAGCGATAGCGAGGCTGAGAGGTTATGACCTATAACAAAAGCCAGCGCACATTTCTCGTGCGCTGGCTTTTCTGCATTTTACAGCTTACTGGATGCCGGTGACCTTGTAGTCCTGTGCCTCGACGGCGTTCTTGAGCACGTCGTCGGCGACCTCGGCGTTCAGGGTGACGATGGCGGTGCCGGCCTCGTGGCTCACGACAGCCTCGTCCACCTCGGGCAGGGCTTCCAGAGCCTTCTTCACGCGGGCTTCGCAGTGGCCGCACATCATGCCTTCCACTTTCAGGGTCTTCTTCATGGTATGATCCTTCGTTTTGACTTCGGGCGCTTCGGCGTCCGATTTTTTGTTATTTTCAGCCGCAGACTGCACCGGGGCAGCAGCGGGAGAAGCGGTTTTGTGGTCGTGCCTGGTGCTGTGCAAATCGAACAGGTTCAGCCGCAGGGCGTTGCTCACGACGCAGAAGCTGGACAGGCTCATGGCAGCAGCACCGAACATGGGATTCAGCGTCAGGCCGAAGGGGATGAACAGACCAGCCGCCAGCGGGATGCCGATGATGTTGTAGATGAACGCCCAGAACAGATTCTCGTGGATGTTCCGCAGGGTGGCGCGGCTGAGGCGGATGGCCGCAGGCACGTCCGAGAGCTTCGAGTTCATCAGCACGACGTCGGCGGCGTCAATGGCCACGTCGGTGCCTGCGCCGATGGCAATGCCGGTGTCGGCACGGGTGAGGGCGGGAGCGTCGTTGATGCCGTCACCCACCATGGCCACCTTGCCGCTGGTCTGCAGCTGGCAGATGACGGCCTCCTTGCCGTCGGGCAGGACGCCCGCGATGACCTCGTCCACGCCCGCCTGCCTGCCGATGGCGTCGGCGGTGCGCTGGTTGTCGCCGGTGAGCATCACGACCCGGATGCCCATGTTCTGCAGCTGACGGATGGCTTCGGGGCTGTCCTCCTTGATGGTGTCGGCCACGGCGATAACGCCCAGCAGACGGCCTGCGCCGCCGAAGAAGAGGGGAGTCTTGCCCTCAGAGGCCAGCTTTTCAGCCTGCTGTGCCAGTGCGGCGGGCAGGGTGAGCTTGGTCTGGATGAAGGCGGCATTGCCGGCATAGATGCCCATGCCGTTCAGCTTAGCCGCCAGACCATTGCCCGGCAGGGCCGCGAAGTCAGTGACTTCCGGGGGAGTGATGGCCTTTGCCTCGGCGTCGGCCAGAACTGCCTTTGCCAGAGGGTGCTCGCTGCGGCTTTCCAGCGCTGCGGCCAGCGTCAGAAGCTCCGTCTCGGAGACACCCTCAGCGGGCAGCAGGTCGGTGACGCGGGGTGCGCCCTCGGTGATGGTGCCGGTCTTGTCCAGCGCCACGATCTGGGTGCGGCCTGCGGCTTCCAGCGAGGCGGCAGTCTTGAAGAGGATGCCGTTTTTTGCGCCGAGACCATTGCCGACCATAATAGCCACAGGTGTTGCAAGGCCCAGTGCGCAGGGGCAGCTGATGACCAGAACGGAGATGCCGCGTGCCAGCGCATAGCCCAGCTCATGGCCCAGCAGCAGCCAGACGATGGTGGTCACGACGGCGATGGAGATGACCGCCGGGACGAAGAAGCCCGACACGGTGTCGGCGATTTTGGCGATAGGAGCTTTGGTGGCGGCGGCATCGCTGACCATCTTGATGATCTGAGCCAGCGTGGTATCCTCGCCCACGCGGGTAGCCTCACAGCGGAGGAAGCCCGACTGATTGGTGGTGGCAGCACTGACTTTGTCGCCGACGGCCTTGTCCACTGGGATGCTCTCGCCGGTCAGGGCGCTCTCGTTGACTGCACTGGTGCCTTCCAGCACCACGCCGTCCACCGGGATATTCTCGCCGGGGCGGACCACAAAGACGTCGCCCTTCTGCACGTCGGCGATGGCCACGGTCACTTCCGCGCCGTCCCGCACCAGCGTGGCGGTCTTGGGGGCCAGCTTCATCAGGCTCTTGAGGGCGTCGGTGGTCTTGCCCTTGGAGCGGGCTTCCAGCATCTTGCCCACCGTGATGAGAGTCAGGATCATGGCGGCAGACTCGAAGTAGAACTCCATCATATAGTGCATGACGAGCTCGTCGTTGCCATCCACCTGGGCACGGGTCATGGCGAAGAGGGCGTAAGTGCTCCACACGAAGCTTGCCATGGAGCCGAGGGCCACCAGCGTATCCATGTTGGGTGCGCCGTGGATGAGGCCCTTGAAGCCGTTGATGAAGAACTTCTGGTTGATGACCATGACGATGCCCGCCAGCAGCAGCTGGACGAGGCCCATGGCGACGTGGTTGCCGTCGAACCAGTGGGGCAGGGGCCAGCCCCACATCATGTGGCCCATGGAGAAGTACATCAGCACCAGCAGGAAGCCCAGCGAGGCGATGAGACGGCGCTTGAGCTTCGGTGTCTCGTGGTCGGCCAGTGCGTCGAGGTCGGCGCTGGCGTCCGAAGTCTTACTGGCAGAGGCATTCTTCGGGCTTGCGCCATAGCCTGCCTCCTGCACAGCCGAGAGGATGGCGGCAGGAGAGGCTGTGCCTTCCACGCCCATGGAGTTTGTCAGAAGGCTCACCGAGCAGCTCGTGACGCCCGGCACCTTCTTCACGGCCTTTTCCACCCGGGCAGAGCAGGCCGCGCAGCTCATGCCCGTGACATTGTATTGTTCCATTGCGGATTCCTTTCCCTCTTATAGGATGCCCGGAACGGGGTCATTTCATGAGCCGGGGCAGCAGCTGCAGCAGTTCGTCCAGCTTCTGCGTCTCGCCGGCTTTCAAATCGTCGGCCACGCAGGTGCGGATATGCTGGCCCAGCAGCTCTTTGGAAAAGCCGTTCAGTGCAGCGTTCACCGCAGCTACCTGCACCAGAATATCGGCGCAGTAGACGTCCTTGTCCAGCATCGCGCGGATGCCGCGCACCTGGCCCTCAATGCGGCTCAGCCGGTTGGCAAGGGCGCGGTACTCCTCAGGGGTACGGTCCTTGTGGCGGCAGCAGGAGGGGGCAGTGTCCTCTTCGGCAGGCTCAGCGGCGCAGCAGCAGGGCTTTTTTTCAGCATCAGTCATAGCAGATAACTCCTTTCCGGGTGTATCGGTGTGAAAAGGAAATGTACCCTGTGGGGGTAAATCTCCCGACACTCTGATTTTACCACTTGGGGGTATCTGTTTCAAGTGGGTAGGAAATACTAGCTGTGAAAACTTTGTGAAAATAAAAGCCCCGAAATGCAGAAACGGGAGCCTCCCGGTGAAGGAAAGCTCCCGTTTCTGTTTAGGATAGGAAAGAGAATGTCATAAATAGGGGGGTCACAGATTGGTGTAACCCATCAGATAGCGGTCCACCTCGGCGGCGCAGTCGCGGCCCTCCCGCAGGCCCCAGACCACGAGGCTCTGGCCCCGGCGCATATCGCCGCAGACAAAGACCTTGTCTACATTGGTGTGGAAGCCATGGTCGGCCACATTGCCCCGGGCGTTCCGCTCCACGCCGAACGCCTCGGCCACATAGTCCTCGCAGCCCACGAAACCGGCGGCGATAAAGGCCAGCTGGCAGTCGTAGGTGAACTCTTCGCCGGTGGGTACCATGCTGGTACGGCCGGTGTCAGGGTCACGCTGGGGCTTGAGATAGGAGATGACCGCGCCGGTCAGATTGCCGGCGTCATCCTTCAGAAACTCTTTGACGGTGGTCTGGTAGACGCGGGGGTCTTTGCCGAACTTGGCAAGGCACTCAGTCTGGCCGTAGTCCACCTTCAGCACCTTGGGCCACTCGGGCCAGGGGTTATTCGCGGCCCGTTCTTTCGGGGGCTGGGGCATCATTTCCAGTGCCACGAGGTCGGTGCAGCCCTGCCGCAGGGCGGTACCCTGACAGTCGTTGCCGGTGTCGCCGCCGCCGATGACGAGGACATTCCTGCCTGCCGCGTTGATGGCCCTGCCGTCGGCAAACTTGCTGTCCAGCAGACTCCTGGTCACGCTGGTGAGGTAGTCCACTGCGAGGTACACGCCCTTCGCGTCGCGGCCGGGGACGTTCAAATCGCGGGCTTTCTTGGCACCGCAGCAGAGCACGATGGCGTCATAGCTGTTCAAAATCTCAGCGGTATCCACAGCCCCGCCCACATCCATGTTGGTGCGGAACTCGACGCCCTCAGCCTGCATAATTTTGATGCGGCGCTCGATGACGGATTTGTCCAGCTTCATGTTGGGGATGCCGTACATCAGCAGACCGCCCACACGGTCAGCACGCTCGAAGACGGTGACGGCATGGCCCCGGATGTTGAGGTATTCGGCCACCGACAGGCCCGAAGGGCCGCTGCCGATGACGGCCACGCTCTTGCCGGTGCGGGCCGGAGGCGGGGCGGCATGGAGCCAGCCCTTGGCGTAGCCCGTCTCCACGATGGCGTGTTCGTTCTCCCGGACAGTGACGCTGCTGCCAGTGACGTCGCCGCAGGTGCAGGCGGCCTCACACAGGGCAGGGCAGACCCGGCTCGTGAACTCCGGGAAACGGTTGGTGGTGCGCAGGCGGCGGAGTGCCAGCTCCCACTTGCCCTGATAGACCAAATCATTCCACTCGGGGATGAGGTTGTTCAGCGGGCAGCCGGAGGCCATGCCGCCGATCATCATGCCCGCCTGGCAGAAGGGAACGCCGCAGTCCATGCAGCGGGCTGCCTGGGTCTGCTGCTCCTCCCGGGAGAGCCAGATGTGAAATTCGTTAAAGTTTTCAATGCGCTCCAGCGGCGGAACATCCGTGCTGGTCTTGCGCGTGTAATCCATAAAACCAGTGAGTTTTGCCATGATGTTCCCCTCCTTACTTGTTCTTCTGCACGGCGTAGAATGCTTCGATCTGCGCCTGCTCGCCGTCGAGGCCGCGCTCTTCCATGGAGGCGATGACCCGCAGCATATGGTCGTAATCGTAGGGGAGGACTTTCTTAAATTTGGGCAGGAACTCGCTGAAATTGTCCAGGATCTCCTTGCCGCGGGGCGAGCCGGTCAGCTCGACGTGCTCACGGATGAGCTCTTTCAGGGTGGCGACGTCGTACTTGTGCTCCACCGGCTCGAGGCTGACGGTCTCCTTGTTCACCCGCTGGTAGAAGTCCCAGTTCTCATCCAGAACATAGGCGATGCCGCCGGTCATGCCGGCTGCAAAGTTCTTGCCGGTCTGGCCCAGAACGACGACGGTGCCGCCGGTCATGTACTCGCAGCCGTGGTCGCCCACGCCCTCGACGACGGCCACAGCGCCCGAGTTGCGGACGCAGAAGCGCTCACCGGCCACACCGGAAACAAAGGCTTTGCCGCTGGTGGCACCGTAGAGTGCCACATTGCCGATGATGATGTTCTCCTCGGGCTTGAAGGTGATGCCCTCGGGCGGGCGGACGACGAGCTTGCCGCCGGAGAGGCCCTTGCCCATGTAGTCGTTGCAGTCGCCGGTCAGTTCCAGCGTCAGGCCCTTGGGAATGAATGCGCCGAAGCTCTGGCCGCCTGCACCGGTGCAGTGGACGGTGTAGACGTCATCGGGCAGGTCGCTGCCGTACTTGCGGGTGATCTCGCTGCCGAAGATGGCACCAAAGGCGCGGTCGGTGTTGGAGACATCCAGCTTCACGCTCTGAGGGGTCTTGCTGCTGAGCTTGAATTTCTTCATCAGCACCTTCATGTCCAGAGTGTCTTCCAGATGGAAGTCGTAGGTGTCTTCCTTCTGGAAGTGGACATTGCTGTTGACGATGGCGGGGTTGTGCAGGATGCAGTCGAGGTCCATCTTGGACATCCGGCTGTCGGCAGGGGCAGACTTGACATGGAGCAGGTCGGTGCGGCCCACCAGCTCGTCGATGGTACGGATGCCCAGCTTTGCCATGTATTCGCGCAGCTCCTGCGCCACGAAGGTCAGGTAGTTGATGATATACTCGGGCTTGCCGCGGAAGTGCTTGCGCAGCTCGGGGTTCTGGGTGCAGATGCCCATGGGGCAGGTGTCGAGGTTGCAGACACGCATCATGACGCAGCCCATGGTCATCAGCAGAGAGGTGCCGAAGCCGAACTCCTCAGCGCCCAGCATACAGCTGATGGCCACATCGCGGCCGGAGAGCAGCTTGGAATCGCTCTCGATGCGCACACGGGTGCGCAGGCCGTTGAGGATAAGGGTCTGGTGGGTCTCGGCGATGCCAAGCTCCCAGGGCAGACCGGCATCTTTGATGGAGTTGCGGGGCGCTGCGCCCGTGCCGCCGTCGTAGCCGGAAACAAGGATGACCTGTGCGCCGCCCTTGGCGACACCGGCAGCGATCGTGCCGACGCCGGCCTCACTGACCAGCTTGACGTTGATGTTGGCGTGGCGGTTGGCATTCTTGAGGTCGTAGATAAGCTCTGCAAGGTCTTCGATGGAGTAGATATCGTGGTGCGGCGGGGGAGAGATGAGGCCGACACCGGTAGTGCTGTGACGGGTCTTGGCGATCCACGGGTACACTTTTGCGCCGGGCAGATTGCCGCCCTCGCCGGGCTTTGCGCCCTGTGCCAGCTTGATTTGGATCTCCTCTGCCGAGACAAGATACTTGCTGGTGACGCCGAAGCGGGCGGAAGCCACCTGCTTTATCTTGGAATTGCTCTCGCTGTGGTAGCGCTCTTCGGGCTCACCGCCCTCGCCGGTGTTGCTCCGGCCGCCGAGGCGGTTCAGCGCGATGGCGATGGTCTCGTGGGCCTCGCTGCTCAGTGCGCCGTAGCTCATGGCAGCGGCCTTGAACCGCTTGACGATGGAGCTCACCGGCTCCACCTCGTCCAGCGGGATGCCGCCGTCGGGGGCATAGTTGAAGTCCAGCAGACTGCGCAGATGGACGCCGTTCTGGCCCATGTTGTCCACGGTGTGGGTGAACTGCTTGAAGGTGTCGTAGTCACCGGTGAAGCAGGCTTTCTGGAACAGGTGGATGGTCTGGGGGTTGAAGAGGTGCTCTTCCTTGCCGCTGCGGAACTTGTGGGCGCCGCCGTCTTCCAGCTGCATGTTGATGTCAAGGCCCAGCGGGTCGAAGGCTGCGTTGTGCAGGGCCTCCACGTCAGCCTGAATGTCCTCGAGGCCGATGCCGCCCACACGGCTCACCGTGCCGGTGAAATACTTGTCGATGACGTCCCTGGAGATGCCGACGGCCTCGAAGATCTGGCTGCTCTGGTAGCTCTGGATGGTGGAGATGCCCATCTTGGAGGCGATCTTCACGATGCCGCCCAGCACAGCCTTGTTGTAGTCGTCCACGGCGGCGTAATAATCTTTGTCCAGCAGGCCGTCGTCGATGAGCTGGCCGATGGTCTCATGGGCCAGATAGGGGTTGACGGCACAGGCACCGTAGCCCAGCAGAGCGGCAAAGTGATGCACTTCATGAGGCTCTGCGCTCTCGAGGATGAGAGCCAGTGCGGTGCTCTTCTTGGTGCGGATGAGGTACTGGGACACGGCAGAAACCGCCAGCAGGCTGGGGATGGCCACATGGTATTCGTCAATGTCCCGGTCGGACAGGATGATGATGTTCGCACCCTCTTTATAAGCGCGGTCTACCTCCAGGAAAACGCGGTCGATGGCCTTTTCGAGGCTGGTGTTCTTGTAGTAGTTGATGGAGACAGTGGAGACTTTGAAGCCCGGGACGTTCATGTACTTGATGCGGAGAAGGTCAGTGGACGTGAGGATGGGATTGTTGACCTTGAGCACCTTGCAGTTTTCGGGCTTGTCTTCCAGCAGGTTGCCGTGTGCGCCCACATAGACGCTGGTGGAGGTGACGATCTTCTCGCGGATGGCGTCGATGGGCGGGTTCGTGACCTGTGCAAAACGCTGCTTGAAATAATTGAAGAGCGGCGGGTGCTGGCCGCTGAGGACGGCAAGCGGGGTATCGGTACCCATTGCGCCGGAAGGCTCTGCGCCCTGACGTGCCATGGGCAGGATGAGGGTGCTGATGTCCTCATACTTGTAGCCGAACACCTTCTGCAGGCGCAGCAGGTCGTCGCCGGTGTAGCTGGGGGTCTTGATGTTGGGGATCTTGAGGTCCTTCAGCTGGACGAGGTTGCGGTCGATCCACTCGCCGTACGGCTCACGGCTGGCGTAGTATTCCTTCAGCTTCTCGTCGTCCACGACTTCGCCCTTGACGGTGTCCACCAGCAGCATCTTGCCGGGGCGGAGACGGTCTTTGACCAGAATGTTCTCCGGCTCACAGGGCAGCACGCCCACCTCGGAAGAGAGGATCATCCTGCCGTCTTTGGTGATGTAGTAGCGGCTGGGGCGCAGACCGTTGCGGTCCAGCACAGCGCCCACCACGTCGCCGTCGGAGAAGAGGATGGCCGCAGGGCCGTCCCAGGGCTCCAGCATGGTGGCGTAATACTGGTAGAAGTCCCGCTTTTTCTGGCTGATGTTCTTGTTGTTCTCCCAGGGCTCCGGGATGGTGATCATAACGGCCAGCGGCAGGTCCATGCCGTTCATCACCATGAACTCGAGGGCGTTGTCCAGCATGGCGGAGTCGGAGCCGGAGGTGTTGATGATGGGCAGGATCTTGTTCATGTCCTCCTTCATGATGGGGGAGGAGATGGTCTCTTCACGGGCCAGCATGGCGTCGGTGTTGCCCTTGATGGTGTTGATCTCGCCGTTGTGGAGGATGAAGCGGTTGGGGTGGGCGCGCATCCAGCTGGGGTTGGTGTTGGTGGAGAAGCGGCTGTGGACCATGCCGATGGCGGATTCATAGTCCTCGTCCTGCAGATCGAGGTAGAACTGGCGCAGGTCGTGGACGAGGAACATGCCCTTGTACACGATGGTGCGGCTGGACAGGCTGGGGACATAGGTGCCGTTGCTGGCCTGCTCGAAGACCCGGCGGACGATGTAGAGCTTGCGGTCAAAGTCGATGCCCTTGCTCACCTTGGCGGGCTTTTTGATGAAGCACTGCCAGATGGCGGGCATGCAGTCGCGGGCTTTCTGGCCCACGGCGTCGGGGTCTACAGGCACTTCGCGCCATGTCAGAAACTCGAGGCCCTCTTTGCGGGTGACAAGCTCAAAAAGCTTCATGGCCTGGGCGCGCAGGTGTTCGTTCTGGGGAAAGAAGAACATACCTACGCCGTATTCGCGCTCGTTGCCAAGGCTGATGTTCAGCTCGTCGGCTACCTTGGCAAAGAAGCGGTGGCTAATCTGTAGCATGATGCCCACGCCGTCGCCGGTCTTGCCCTCGGCGTCCTTGCCGGCGCGGTGTTCAAGGCGCTCCACGATGGACAGCGCGTCGCTGACGGTCTGGTGGCTCTTACGGCCCTTGATGTCCACGACGGCACCGATGCCGCAGGCGTCGTGCTCGAACTGGGGGTCATAGAGGCCCAGAGGCCCTTTTTGCTCCGTGAAATTTTCCATAGACTTTCCCATCCTTTTTTCGATTTTCCGGAGAATATCCTGGCAATGCTGCGGCACATTCCGCAGAGTCCCTCTTAATGCCGGTAAAAAGAAAAGGCGTCCCAGATGGGTCGGCAAAGACTCATCTGGAACGCCCTTGTTCCGGATAACAAGAATATTATACAAAGGTGCTGAAAAAGATTCAAGTGACAGCTGCACCAAATGTGGGTACACGGCGACGGTTCTTCTTGTGAAAAACAGACACGCAGAGTAGGAAATAGTATGCCTTTTCCGGCTCAGTGCCGGCCCAGACAGGCGGCAAGATCGTCCTCCGGCGTGGTGATGGGCCGGAGGTCATACTTCTCCTGCAAAACAGCGGCCACCCCGGGGGAGAGGAAGGCGGGCAGGGTGGGGCCGAGACGGATGCCCCGGATGCCCAGCGCCAGCAGGGCCATCAGCACACAGACCGCCTTCTGCTCGAACCAGCAGAGGATGATGGAGAGGGGCAGCTCGTTGACCGAGCAGTCAAAAGCTTCGGCCAGACCCAGCGCGATCCGGATGGCACTGTAGGCGTCGTTGCACTGGCCCACGTCGAGGATGCGGGGCAGACCCGCCACCGTACCCAGCGGCAGGTCGTTGAGCCGGAACTTGCCGCAGGCCAGCGTCAGGATGACGGTGTCGGGCGGGGTCAGCTTGGCAAAATCCGTGTAGTACCGGCGGGAGGGGCGGGTGCCGTCGCAGCCGCCGATGAGGAAAAAGTGCCGGATGGCACCCTCGTGGACGGCTTGGACGATCTCCTCCGCATGGCTCAGTACGGCATGGTGGGCAAAGCCGGTGGCGACCACACTGCCGCCGTTCATGCCCGGGATGAGGGTGTCCTCCGGGTAGCCGCCCAGCTCAAGCGCCTTGGCGATGACCGGTGAAAAATCTCGGTCCTCCCCGATGTGGGTGACGCCGGGATAGGAGACGACAGACGTGGTGAATACCCGGTCGGCATAGCTGGGCCGGAGGGGCATGATGCAGTTGGTGGTGAAGAGCACCGGTGCAGGGATGTCCTCAAACTCCCGCTGCTGGTTCTGCCATGCGGTGCCAAAGTTGCCTTTCAGATGAGGAAAGCGCTTTTTCAGCTCCGGGTAGCCGTGGGCAGGCAGCATCTCGGAGTGGGTGTAGACATTGATGCCCTTGCCCTCGGTCTGCTCCAACAGGCACTTGGCGTCGTAGAGGTCGTGGCCGGAGATGACGATGAAAGGCCCTTTCTCGATGGTCAGGGACACCTCCACCGGCTCCGGGTCGCCAAACGCGCCGGTGTTGGCCTTGTCCAGCTCAGCCATGACCCGGTAGGCCATCCGCCCGGTGTCCTCCACCAGCTGGAAGAGCTTGTCCTTGTCCCGCTCCTGTGCGATGGCCCGCAGCGCCGTGCAGAAAAACAGGTCGATCTCGCCATCGGTATAGCCCAGCACCCGCGCGTGGTAGGAGTAAGCTGCCATGCCGCGCAGCCCAAAGAGGACAAAGGAGCACAGGCTCTTCCGGTCGGGGTCCGGCTCCTGCCACAGCTTCTGCATATCGTAGTCGGACACTGGTGCAGGTGCAGGGCTGGCCGAGGCAAAGGCTTCCTGCTTGGCCTTCCAGACCTTATCGGTCAGCTGCGCCACCGTCTGGGGGTCGAAATCAACATTGGTGATGGTGGTGAACAATCCTTCCGTCAGCAGGAGTGCCTGCGGGGGCTGGATGGGTCTGCCGATGTCCAGCAGCAGGGTGGCAAAGCCGATGAGTGCCCCGGTGAGCTTGTCCTGCGCGTCGGCTGTCTCGGCTGATTTGCCGCAGACACCCGCTTTTCCGGTGCAGGCCGTGCAGTTTGCCGCCTGCTCGCATTGATAACAGAACATCATTTCGTCCATGCAAAAACCTCTTTTCGTTTGATGAAAGGAGTATGAGCGGGGCGGCAGACGGTTATGCAGGCAGGCGGGGCAAACCAAAAAAAGCCGCACCCTCGCGGATGCGGCCCTTGTAGATCAGGAAAAGCTTAGTAGGTGATGCCCTGAGCCATCATGGCAGTAGCGACCTTCAGGAAGCCGGCGCAGTTTGCACCGACCATCAGGTTGCCCTCGGAGCCAGCGGCCACGGATGCATCGTAGGAAGCGTGGAAGATGCCCTCCATGATGCCCTTCAGCTTTGCATCGACCTCTTCGAAGCTCCAGCTCAGACGCTCGGAGTTCTGGCTCATCTCCAGACCGGAGGTAGCCACGCCGCCGGCGTTGGAAGCCTTTGCGGGTCCGTACAGGATGCCGTTGGACAGGTAGACCTCGATGGCCTCGGGAGTGCTGGGCATGTTAGCGCCCTCGCAGACCACGGTGCAACCGCCCTTCACCAGAGCCTCTGCGGACTCCTTGTTGATCTCGTTCTGGGTAGCGCAGGGCAGGGCGATGTCGCAGGGGACAGTCCAGACCTTGGTGCAGTCAGCAACGTAGGTCGCATCCTTGTGGGTCTCAGCATACTCCTTGATGCGGCCGCGGCGGACTTCCTTCAGGTCCTTGACGTAGGCCAGGTCGATGCCGTTGGGGTCGTAGACATAGCCGTTGGAGTCGGACATGGTGACGACCTTGGCACCCAGCTGGGTAGCCTTCTCACAGGCGTAGATAGCGACATTGCCGGAGCCGGAGATGACCACGGTCTTGCCCTCGAAGCTGTCGTTGCGCATGCACTTCAGAGCCTCAGCGGTGAAGTAGCACAGGCCATAGCCGGTAGCCTCGGTACGGGCCAGGGAACCGCCGAAGGTCAGGCCCTTGCCGGTGAGCATACCGCCCTGGAAGCTGTTGGTCAGACGCTTGTACTGACCGAACATATAGCCGACCTCGCGGCCGCCGACGCCAATATCACCGGCAGGGCAGTCCACGAACTGGCCGATGTGGCGGTACAGCTCGGTCATGAAGCTCTGGCAGAAGCGCATGACTTCCATGTCGCTCTTGCCGTGGGGGTCGAAGTCAGAGCCGCCCTTGCCGCCGCCCATGGGCAGGGTGGTCAGGCTGTTCTTGAAGGTCTGCTCGAAGCCGAGGAACTTCAGGATGCCCTGATTGACAGAAGGATGGAAGCGCAGGCCGCCCTTGTAGGGGCCGATGGCGCTGTTGAACTGGACGCGGTAGCCGCGGTTCACCTGGACCTTGCCCTGGTCATCGACCCAAGGCACACGGAAGGTGATGATGCGCTCAGGCTCGACCAGACGCTCGATGAGGGCGGCCTTCTCGTACTCGGGATGCTTCTCCACGACGGGCTGGATGCTCTCCAGAACCTCGCGGACAGCCTGCAGGAATTCGGGCTCGTTGGCATTGCGCTTTTCCAGGCCCTCGTAGACACGCTTCAGATATTCATTCGTCAGCATAATGATATACTCCTTTTCCCTTAACTCTATTGTGTGGAGGCTTCGGCTTTCCCGTTTCCCACGGCGGGTGCGATAAGCCTCTGACCACTTTGCTATTATAAAGCTTTATCTGCCGATTTACAAGATGGCCCGCCCCGCAAAAAACCGGAAAATCTTTCAAAATACAATGGAAAAGATGAATGCACTTCACGAAAAAGACGGGACACATCAAAAAATTGCGATAAAACCTGCTTTTATAAAGAAACAAAAAATCCCTGCACCGGCCCGGAACAGGCAGTGCAGGGAGGAAAAGTCTTACTTCAGCAGCTTCTCGCAGGCGTCAGCGGCACCCTCGAGGAACTGTCCGCCGTAGGTCTCGATCATGCCGGCGTCGGACAGCGCAGCCAGCTGCGGGTCGATGGGGCATTTGGCCAGAACGGGCAGGTGATGCTTTGCGGCCACCTCGTCCACATGGCTGTCGCCGAACACATTGATGTGCTTGCCGCAGTCGGGGCAGACGATATAGCTCATGTTCTCGACGATGCCCAGCATCGGCACCTTCATCATCTCGGCCATGTTCACGGCCTTGGCCACGATCATGCTCACCAGCTCCTGCGGGCTTGCCACGACGACGATGCCGTCCACGGGCAGACTCTGGAAGACGGTCAGGGGGACGTCACCGGTTCCCGGAGGCATATCCACGAACAGGAAATCGACGTCTTTCCAGACCACATCGGTCCAGAACTGCTTGACCGCACCGGCGATGACGGGGCCGCGCCAGACGACGGGGTCTTCCTCGTTCTCCACCAGCAGGTTGATGCTCATCACGTCGATGCCCATCCGGCTCTGGATGGGCCAGCAGCCCTTGTCGTCAGCCATGGCACGGCCATGGATGCCGAACAGCTTGGGGATGGACGGGCCGGTGATGTCGGCGTCGAGGATGCCGCAGTGGTAGCCGCGGCGTGCCATTGCACAGGCCAGCAGGGCGCTGGTCATGCTCTTGCCGACGCCGCCCTTGCCGGATACGACGCCGATGACCTTCTTGACGCTGCTATTGGGGTTGGGTGCGTCATGCTGGGGCGCAGCATTGCGGGAAGAACACGCTGCCCCGCAGTTGGAGCAGTCATGGGTACATTCTTCGCTCATTGTCTCGTTGCGCACGGCCGTGGTACCGGGGTGCGCTTCCTCCTTGCATTCTTAGATCCGGTCTGGCGGAACATTCCCGCCAGATACAATATATATCATATCATAAAACTGGGAAAGAAACAACCCACGGCCCCGCTCATATTTCCCAGAGCAGTTTACATATTTATAAAAAGATACACTGGGGAAAGGGAGGGGTGCGCTGTGCGGCAGAGCTATCTGAAAAACGCAGCCCTGATGACCGGAGCGGACGTCCTGCTCCGCCTGGCGGGCATGGGGCTGCGCATCTGGCTGGCGAACGCTCTGGGCGGCGAGGGGATGGGGCTGTACCAGCTGGTGCTGGCGGTCTATTCGCTCTTCGTCACGCTGGCGACGGCGGGCGTCTCGGTGGCGGCCACCCGCCTGATGGCTGAAGAGCTGGCCCGCAGCCCGGCGGAGGCCCGGGGGATGCTTCACTGTCTCCTGCTGGCGGGGGCCGGGCTGGGCATGCTGGCGCTGGCGGCGCAGTTCGGGCTGGCGGGCCTCGCCGCAAAATGGTGGCTGGGCGATGTCCGGGCAGCGGGGGCGCTGCGTGTCTCGTCGCTGGGCCTGCCGTGGATGGCGGTGTCGTCGGTGCTGCGGGGCTTTTTCATCGCCCGGCGGCAGGTGGAGCCAAACGTCCTGAGCCAGCTGGCCGAGCAGACCGTCCGCATCGGCATCGTATGGGCTGCGCTGGAGCGGGCCGACACCCTCGGCTGGGACGTGGGCGGGCGCTGCACGGCAGTGCTGGGCGCAACGGCGGTCAGCGAGGCCGTCAGCACTGGGCTGATGGCACTTTTTTACCGTAAAGAGGCCCGCCGCTGCTTCGGTGCGCGGCCTGCCTGCCGCCCGCAGGAGCCGGGAAAGCGCCTCTGGGACATTCTCTGGCCGGTGGAGGGAGGACGTTGTCTCGCCAGCGCTCTCCACACCGCGGAGAATATGCTGGTGCCGGCCTGCCTGGCAGTCTATCTGCAGTTTTCCGGCGGGCGTGCCGAAGCCGTGGCCCAGTACGGCAACCTCAAAGGGATGGCCCTGCCTCTGCTGACCTTTCCCTTCGGACTGCTGGGGAGCCTTTCCGTTCTGCTGATGCCCGAGATCACTCAGGCCCACCTCCGGGGCCAGAACGGGCGGCTGGCGGCTCTTATCGACAGGATGCTCCGGCTCACCGGCTATTTCTCGGCGCTGGCGGGAGCGGCGTTCTGGGTGTGGGGTCAGCCGCTGGCCGAAGCCCTCTACGGCAGTGCCGAGGCGGGCAGCTACCTCGTCATCCTCGGCCCGGCCATGCCGCTGATGTATCTCGAGAGCATGGTGGACGGTGCCATGAAGGGGGTAGGAGAACAGAAAGCCGTTTTCCGCTACAGCATGTGGGACTCCTGTCTCCGCATTGTGGGCGTGCTGCTCCTGCTGCCCCGCTTCGGGATGAAGGGCTTTCTTTTTGTGATCTTGCTGTCCAGCTTCTACACCTGCACCGCCAACACGGGGCGGCTGCTGTCCAGCTGCGGCCTTCCGCTGCGTCTGTGGCGGTGGCTGGGCGCACCGGGCTTTGCGGGGGCCGTCAGCGCCGGGGCCGGGCTGGCCTTGCGGCATCTTTTAGCGGACTGGCTCACCGGCGGAGTCCTCTTGCAGCTGGCGGCGGTAGCGCTGGGCGGCGCGGGGATGGCAGTGGTCTGCTTTGCGGCGGCGTGGCCGCTGGGCCTCGGCGAAGAGCTGCGGGCCGTGGCGGCAGGGGAGAGGCGGCATAAGAAAAATGTCCAAAAAGTGAAATAGCTGGACACGGGGAAGAGAATCGAGTATAATACTAAAGATATTATGGGGTGATAGGCCCTTGAAATGAAAAACGGCAGCTGACATCTTCGGATGCCAGCCCCCGATGAAAAAGAGGATATGCTGTGAAGGAAAAGAAAACAAATCTGCTGCAGGTACTGGCCCGCCGGGCTCTGCTGGTGGCGCTGGACGGAGCCATCGTAGCCTTCAGCTTTTATTTCGCCCTGCTGCTGCGCGCAGACGGTGCTGTCGAGGCCTCCTGGTGGCCCCACAACCGCGCCCTGCTCTACGCGAATCTGCCCTGGATCGTGGCAGTCTACCTGCTCAGCTTTCTGGCCGGGCGGCTCTACACCATCCTTTGGAAGTACGCTGGGGAGCGTGACCTCATCCGTCTGGCCGGGATGATCGCCGTCCCGACGGGCATCGTCTATCTGGTCAACCGCTGCTTCATCCACGGTGTGCTCTTCAACTCGGCCAACGCCATGGCGGCGGTGCTCATTTTCCTGTTCATCGGCGGGAGCCGTCTGGCATGGCGGCTCTTCCTGAACCACCCGCTGGGCGAGCGTCTGCGCGGCAACACCAGCAAGGACCCCAACCGCCCCGTCATGATCGTGGGTGCGGGCGAGGCTGGTGCGTGGGCCATCAATGTCTGCAAGACCAACACCAGCTACGGCCATGTCATCGTGGCCGTGGATGATGACCCCAATAAGCTGGGCCAGACCATCCACGGTGTCCCGGTGCGCGGCACACTGGAAGAAATTCCTGACCTGTGTACCCGCTACAACATCCACACCATCATCGTGGCGATCCCGACCCTGAAGGGAAACCGCCTGAACCACGTCATCGACCTCTGCGTCTCCACCCACTGCGCCGTGCAGATGCTCAGCGACCCCCAGCTGGTGGGTGCAGGCACACCTCAGCAGGGTGCGTTCCGTGAGCTGAACACCGCCGATTTCCTCTCCCGTGAGGAAGTCACACTGGACACGGAGAAAATTTCCGGCTACCTCACCGGCAAGACCGTTCTGGTGACGGGCGGCGGTGGCAGCATCGGCAGCGAGCTCTGCCGTCAGGTCATGCGCTTCAAGCCTGCAAAACTGCTTATCTTCGATATTTATGAGAATTGTGCCTATGAACTGCTGATGGAATTGCAGCAGAAGTATGGCCGTGATGTGCCGGTCACGGTGCTGGTCGGCTCCATCCGGGACAAGGCCCGTCTGGACGAGGTATTTGAGACGTACCACCCGACGGTGGTGTTCCATGCTGCCGCCCACAAGCATGTCCCGCTGATGGAGATCAGCCCCGCCGAGGCCGTCAAGAATAATGTCTTTGGCACCAAGAACCTGCTCACCAGTGCCAGTGAACACGGCGTGGAGCGGCTGGTGCAGCTCTCCACCGATAAGGCCGTCAACCCCACCAGCGTCATGGGCTGCACCAAGCGCCTGTGTGAGATGCTTATCCAGACCTTCGCAGGCAACACCGACATGAAGTGCGTCGCCGTCCGCTTCGGTAATGTGCTGGGCAGCCACGGCAGTGTCATCCCGCTGTTTGAGGCGCAGATCAAAAAGGGCGGCCCCGTCACCCTCACCGATGCCAACATCGAGCGCTACTTTATGACCATCCCGGAGGCGGCACAGCTGGTGCTGCAGGCCGGTGCGCTGGCCGAGAGCGGCAGCATCTATGTGCTGGACATGGGCGAGCCGGTCAAGATCATGGACCTTGCAAAACAGCTCATCCGCTTCTACGGCTATGAGCCGGGCGTGAACATGGATATTAAGATCGTGGGTCTGCGCCCCGGCGAAAAACTCTACGAAGAACTGATGATGGACGAGGAGCAGGACAAGATGCGCCGCACCGTCCACAATAAGATCTTCGTGGCTCCGCCTCGGAACATCGACCTGGGCGAGTTCTACCAGCAGCTTCAGGAGCTGGCCGTCGCCGCCGAACATAACGACGACAGCGTGGTGGAGCAGTTGGCCAAAATGGTGCCTACCTTTACCCCCACCCGTGAGAACCTCAAACTGTAAAACCGCTGGCTGCACGGCACCTTTGCTGTGTAAAAATATATGAGAGGGATGTACAATCATGGAAAAGAAACCGTTTTTGACTGAGTCGATGGCTCAGGACATCATTCAGGACGTACCCACCCCCTTCCACGTCTATGACGAGAAGGGCATTCGCGAGAACGCCCGCCGCATCAACAAGGCATTCAGCTGGAACAAGGGCTTCCGCGAGTATTTTGCGGTCAAGGCTCTGCCGAACCCCGTCATCCTCCAGATCCTGAAGGAAGAGGGCTGCGGCGTGGACTGCTCCTCTCTGACCGAGCTGATGCTCAGCGAAGTGTGCGGCTTCAGCGGCAGCGACATCATGTTCTCCTCCAACCAGACCCCTGTGGAGGACATGAAGAAGGCTTACGAGCTGGGCGCTTATATCAACCTCGATGACGCCACGATGGTGGACTTCCTCGACCGGGTGGCCGGTGTGCCGGAGAACATCTTCTGCCGCTACAATCCGGGCGGCACCTTCCAGCTGGGCGAGAGCAAAGAGGGCTTCCAGGTCATGGACAAGCCCGGCGACGCCAAGTACGGCATGACCGAGGAGCAGATGATCGACAGCTACAAGAAGCTGGCTGCAAAGGGTGCCAAAAACTTTGGCATCCACGCCTTCCTCGCCTCCAACACCATCTCTGACGCCTATTATCCTGAGCTGGCAGGCATCCTCTTCCAGCTGGCTGTCCGCGTCCAGAAGGCCACCGGCGTGCATATCGCCTACATCAACCTGTCCGGCGGTGTCGGCATCCCGTACCGCCCCGAGCAGACGGAGAACAACATCATGGCCATCGGCGAGGGTGTTCGCAAGAAGTTTGAAGAAATTCTGGTCCCCGCCGGCATGGGCGATGTCTCCATCTTCACCGAGATGGGCCGCTTCACCACCGGCCCCTACGGCGCTCTGGTGGCTACTGCCATCCACGAGAAGCACATCTATAAGGAATACATCGGTCTGGATGCCTGCGCGGCCAATCTGATGCGCCCCGCCATGTACGGCGCTTACCACCACATCACCGTGCTGGGCAAGGAAGACGCACCCCACGACCACAAGTACGACGTGGTCGGCGGTCTGTGCGAGAACAACGACAAGTTTGCCATCGACCGTATGCTGCCCAAAATCGACATCGGCGACATCGTGTATATCCACGACACCGGTGCGCACGGCTCTGCCATGGGCTACAACTACAACGGCAAGCTGCGCAGCGCCGAGGTCCTGCTCTGCGAGGACGGCTCTCACCGCCTCATCCGCCGTGCTGAGACTCCCCGTGACTACTTTGCAACGCTGGACTTCCTGCCCTTCATGAAGCCGCTGCTGGGCGAGTACAACGACGACTGAGCACGCTTCTGACTCCATCACACCAGAATAAAGCGAGGAACGACGCAGATGTTTTTTGGATTCCAACTCACCTGTGGCCTGATGCTGGTCTTTTACGGCTATTCGGTCATGAAAAATCCACGGGTCTGGGGCGACCAGGGCCGTCAGGCCGTCAAGGCCGAAAATTTCCCCGAGTACTGCCGCCAGAACGGCCTGTTTTTCCTGAAAGCTGGCTTCATCATGGCGCTCATTGGTGCGCTGGACGCACTGGTAACGCTTTCGGGTCTGCTGTACGTCCTGTTGTACCTGTTCGGGCTGGCGTTTGCGTTCTACCCGCTGACCCGCTGGTGCAAGGAGAACGAGGGCTTCTCGTGGCCCTGGCCCCGCGTCGAAAGCGAGAAAAAGCGCATCAAGAAACTGCGCCAGCAGCAGGAGGCCGAAAAGGCGGAACGAGAAGAAAAGTAAATAGCAAAAAATAAGAGGCCGCTGTAAAAGCAACCTCTCAGTCTCACTTCGTTCGACAGCTCCCCCTACCGAGGGGAGCCTCTGGCGAAGAGATTGGGCTTTCTGCCATGCCAAAGCCTCCCCTCGATAGGGGAGGCGGCACGGCGCAGCCGGGACGGAGAGGTT
>NZ_JBBNIH010000163.1:0-12567 GCF_040094125.1 Faecalibacterium longum | reverse complement strand
TGCTATGCACACATGGAAAAGCGTGGCTCTCGTTATCTTCGATACGCTCTTTACACTGCAACCAAATACGTCTGTTAACAAGATCAATAGAAAACAGCCTTCTGGCGTGCTCCAGCGCTTTTACATGATTTAGGCTGATATTGAGCTGCTCGGCAAGCTGCATTTGTGTGAGGTTTTTGCTTTCGCGCAAAGCTTTCATTCTCTTTCCGCATTCCACAGGATTAAAGCGCATGGGTTTACCCTCCAGATCTTGACGTGTGAATGAACGTGCAAAATCTGGCGCTCAGGGATATCGGGCGATGTACGTCTCCCAGCCTCGGCGCATACGTCACTCCCAAAGGGGCGACGGAAGCAGATCCCGAAACGCAAAAAAGACCGGCAGACAGCCGCAATTTCTCTAAAGAAATCGCTTCCGTCTGCCGGTCTCGTCCGGCCTATAGCCGGTCCAGTCCTATCTGACAAACTCTTGACTCCTGAATTCCGTCCCTGAGGGCTAAACCCAATCCGACGCAGATACAATATGTCTCATGCAATATTCAGTTTGAATGGGTCTCAGGCAAACTCTTCAAAATAGAGGGATGCCCGTGTGACAGATATTTTGTTCTTTTCCATCTGGATGACCCAGTGCCGGTTGCACTTGGAACATTTTTGCAAACCGGTGACGATGATCTTTCCACACATGAGGCGGGTGCCGCATCGGGGGCAGGTAGAAATGTACAGCTCGGATCGAAAATCGTTCTGCATAAGGACCTCCTTTTCATGTGAGAAAGATCTGCGGTGAAAATAATAAAAAAGACCGCAAACGACTCTTCTGTATATTCCAAATAGGGATATGGGAAGCTTCGTTTGAGGTCTTTGTGTCCATTATTTTACTTGTTGGGTTCTTTGGGAGGAGTTTCATGATCCGGCTGGGGATAGTTACAAACGGGACGCTCGGGCTGATATACGCCTCCCATGCAAGAAGGAGGCCAGCCAAATCGCTCGAGAACAATGGCGCGGTTCAGGATTTCTTTTCCGATGTTATTCAACAGCTTCATACAAAAAACCTCCATGCTTCTGTTTGATTTTCTCGGCCACTATAAGCAGTATACTGACTAGTATGCCATTAAAACTAAAAATCAGTACCTGAGGGAACCCAAGCTGGACAGAAATGACTTGTATGATTGTAATACAGACAAGTGTGAAATTCTTTTTTTTCCGGTTTGAAGATATGATTTCTTGTTCAAAGTGTAGTTGCGGCGGATAAATAGGGTTGGTTCTAAATGCAGCTAGAATCAATAGAATATCAAGTGTCCACATGGTGAGCGAATTTATGCGCATCAGAACAGGGGCGAATATATAAAGAACAATGAAGGTTGTTACTGTTGTCAGCAGAATACACATCCAATTATAAGGAGCATGCCATCCACCCATTCGCCGACGCAAAAAATACATTGTTGCCATAAAAACAAGCGTGTTGAAATATTGATTGGAAATAATGCAACAAATCGACAGGATCAGAAGAAAACAGAATTGAAGAAGTTTTTTTTCAACTACATAAAGACACCAGGTGTAATTGTTTTCTTCGACCCAATTGTGCCGGAAAAACCATTCGGTCAATCGGCGGGAAATGCTATGAAGCATCTGTTTTATACCTCTCTTTGGACAGTATATAACACATTTTTAGAACTATATGTAGATTTTGCAGTGAGATTGGCTATTTTTGCAGTGAAATCGGTATACGCTTATGAAAGAGTTTCAGGAATTTGGGCAGAGAAGCAAAATAGGCTCGAATCTTCTTTATAGGCTACGGCAAAAACGGCCTTATAACGATTTAGAATTGCAGCAACATTCTTCAATCCGTAGCCGTGTTCTTCGGATCGTTTGGAAGGCAGCACAACTTGATTGTCTAAAACTTTTACAGGAAATGCGGTCATATTTTCAATATAAAGAAAACTGCTCTCTTCTTCTACTTTCATCACAAGGGTGATTTTTTTACTTTTATCATCTGTGATCTTCTCACAAGCTTCAATGGCGTTGTCAACCAAATTAGAGAGGACAACAACAAGATGCTCATCTTTCAGTCCAAAACAGGTGAGATCATCCAATTGAAATAAGAAGTGAACCCCTTTTGACTGCGCGATATGGTATTTCTGACTCAAAAGCACATCTACAACCAGCCTGCCCGTCTTAACGATCAGTGAAGTGCTCATACTATCTTTCATGACCGTTTGAATATAGGGCAACAATTCGCTATGAGGAGCTTCGCATTCTGCCAAGCCGTAAATGATGCTGAGTTGATTTTGAAAATCATGGGTCATTTTTCGCTGGTTCTTATAGGCGGTTGCCCAAGCTTCAACAATATCGTTTTGATATTTGATGTTTTGTGTCAAAACTGTATTATCTTGGATAAGCTGCTGTTCTCGATCCAAATAATTTAGCGTAATAAATGCAAAAGCATTCATTATAAACAAAGCAATTGTGCAGAATAAGATTTCTCTTGCAGCAAAAGGAACGATCCAATATAAATGCCACAAGAAAACGGAAATAAACATAGAGACAATGGGCAAAACAAAAATTTTCAACCAGTGTTTCCATGTGGTGTGATGAAAATAAAATCGCTGTTTTACAGCTGATTTGAAAATCGTAAATAGCAATATTTCAAAGATCTTTGCAATATAACAAATCAGATAGTATCCATATGGGTCACGATACAATTCTTGCATGGTGATATTTTTCAGAATTGTAATGGCCATAAAAAAGAAATTGTCGGCAATGTTTATAAATGATGAAAACAAAACTGAAATTGCGATACATTTTATCGAAGGAACACGGTATATTACAACGAGCCAAAGCGAGTCAACACAAGTGAGAAGCACCAGCTTGAAAAGCACATTTGACTCTGAAATCGCCAGGCAAATAAAGTTCAGACCCGTCAACACAACGGTAGAGAGTATAAATTTACTTGAGGTGATCTTTTTCTGAAAGAAAGCGCCGGAAAAAACCATAAAAGCTAAAACTTCGATAAATACTACAAAATAGTTTAAGAGGAGGGATAGTTCATAACTCATAAGCGGCGGCCTTTCCACATAAGATACTCTGCACAGATTGCTTTGTAATCTTTTTCAGAGACCTTTAAGATCTCGCCATTTCGTAATTGCGCTGTATATCCTGAAATTTTGCTGATATAAGACATATTAACGAGAAAACTTTTTTGCAGGCGAATAAAGCCTTTGCCAGACAACCGTTCGGTATAATCGTTCATTTTTCCACGGCACTCTAATACAGGGGAAGCAGCTTCTGTTGTGTGTAATAAAACACAACGATAGGGAGTACCCTCAACGTATAAAATGTCTCGTAAGGGAATTTCAATCTGAAGGTTTTTTGAGTCAACCACGATCGTTTCCTTGCCGTCCAAGAGTTTGTCTTGAATCGCATCCAGACAGGAGTCAAGTTCTTCTATATAGTTTTCTTTCAAAATATAACGGAAAGCACTAACTTTATATCCACTGGGGGCAAATTGCAAAAAGGCCGTTATAAATACCAATATAAGGTCGGGGTAGTGCTGACGGATTTGAGAGGCAACCTCCAGGCCGTTCATCTCTGGCATATCAACATCCAAAAATACAGCGTGCAGAGTGCCAAGATTAGAATTTAGCAGATCTTGCGGATGGGAGAAAATACGGCAGTTTAAAGCCCAATCTCGTTTTGCAAACTCCATACTGATTTTCTGATATAATTTATCAGAGAATCGCGGATCATCATCAAGAATAGCAATTCTCATAAGAGACACGCACCTTTCGACTTGCCTTTTTCTTTTTACCATACAGCTATTTGCCTCACTCTGTCAATGATTTTTTAAGATGTGCTTATCTTTAGCACAATTAAAGCTTGGATTTATGCTAAAGTCAAGAAAAGTTCTGATGATTAGCATAAAATGAGGCGTGCCTATGAAAATCTATGATTTTAATGGCAAGAAAAATATTAGCGGAGAACGCATTCGAGAAGCTCGAATCAAGATGCATCTATCACAGAAAGCGTTGGCTGTACGGTTAAAGCTGGAAGGAGTGGAATTAGAAAGAGACTGTATCAGTAGAATTGAGATCGGCACTCGCTTTGTTGCTGATTATGAGATAAAGATGATAGCAAAGACGTTGAATGTTTCCGTTTTGTGGCTCTTAGGGATCGAGTGACCTTGGTGAATGAACCAAGGTCACTTTTGTTATATATGCGTTGATTTACCAGAAGTGGCGCAGCAAGAAGCCGCGTTTTTGGGGATCTTTTTTTGTGTAGAGGAGGCCACAGCTGCCACAATTCCCTTTTTCACTGCACAAAAGCCTGTTTGTACTGAAAAATGCCAAATTCATCTCTCAACAGTGCTAATATAAAGACGACCAAAGCGCTGGAATAAGGGCTGCCAGACAAAAGTTGTTCACAGGAGGGATTAAAATGCACCTAAAGGAATCTGCCTACAACTTCATTTATGATGACCTGGGCAAAGATCAGATTGTATTTTACAACTCACGCACTGGTGCACTGGCAGTAGTGCATGAAGATCAGTATAAGCAGTATAAGGGGTTTCAGGAGAAAGGAAAAGAAATTGAGGATGCGGAGTTCCTCAAGAATCTTTTGAAATGCGGTTATCTGCTTCCAGCAGAAGTGGACGAGAAGTTCCTAATCAAAACCAATATGATGCAGGGGCGGTATAACAAGAATTTGCTATCCTTAACTATTGCACCTACGATGGCGTGTAATTTCAGATGCATTTATTGTTTTGAGAAAGGGCATTATGGCAATTCCCTGATGGATGGGGAAACACAAATTGCATTGATGAACTTTATCAAATCCCACTTGGATGGAGTGAAAAACATTAATGTTACTTGGTTTGGTGGAGAACCTCTTTTGGGAATGTCTGTCATCGAAAGCCTGTCCGAACAGATTATAGCTTTGTGTGAAGAGAAAGAGCTTCAATACCAAGCGGGAATTATTACAAATGGGTATCTTTTGACGCCGGAAAATGCAGAAAAGCTGAAAAAATATAATGTACGATATGCACAAGTTACTGTGGATGGACCAAAAGAAATTCATAATGAACGGCGTCCAACGGTTAATGGACAGGGAACATACGATGTTATTATGAATAATCTAAAAAGTATCTGTGGTATCTTACATGTGCATCTAAGAATCAACGTCGATATTAAAAATATCGAATTAGCCAACGAGGTAGTATCTCATTTGAAGCAAGAAAACATGTTGGAATACATCCACCCCTATCTCGGGCTGGTTATTCCATACAATGGAACGTATGAGGCTGATAAATGTCTTACAAATGAACTCTATTCAAAATACAACTTGTATTTTATGAAGAAAAACAATATTCCGTTTCAAACAACATATCCGAGACCTCGTGGCAATCACTGCGTTTCTGATTTCTATAACGGGTGGGTCGTTGATGAAAAAGGATATTTGTATAAGTGCTGGAACGATATTGGTGAGATTTCAAAAGCAGTCGGGAATATCAACTTTGGAGAAAATAGTCTGCAAAGCACAAAATTGATTTCCGAATATTCATCTTGCGATTTCTTTGAAGATCCCAAGTGCAAAGAATGCAAGCTGTTGCCGGTGTGTATGGGAGGCTGCCCCCATAGTCGTGTGGAAGGTAAAACAATTTGTCATCAATTGAATTTTCGCATGAAGGACTACCTTATTGAATATACACGAACCCTTGTTTCCACAACATAATGTCTGAACAAAGCTCAAATATTAAAGGGAGGTAATAATATGCCTGTATCGCGATTCTTGATTCCCTTGGTTTCTACTGTTTGGATCTTTAGTGTGATGGGGGGGATGGGAATGCATGTATTGGCAGAGCAACCCACAGAAGTACAGGCGGTAAGGCGACAGTTTTCAACATTGGAGGAAGTGACCGCTGTCCAAGTCCAGGAGGAGGGGTCGACGGTCCGCTTCCTACCGGGGGAGGGAGAGGAAGTCTGCGTCCGCTATGCGGATACGACAGCGGAAGCACTGTACGAGATTCAGGTCGAGAACGGCACCCTGGTCGTCCAAAAATTAAAAGCCCCACCCCCGAAAGTTGTCACCATCAACGGAACGATTATGCAGTTTGAGGTGGACAGCGCCTATGACCTGGAGATTGTCCTGCCCCAGCGTCAGTATAAGTCGATCGTTGTAGAAAATCCGTCCGGAGGCAATGTAGAGATGGATTCTATTACAGCCAAGGAAATCTGCACTGAGTTAAAAAATGGATCTTCGGTGTTTTCAAAAACACAGTCTGACAGAATAAAATCAGAAATTGAAAACGGCTCCGTAGTGTTCGAACATCCAACTTCCTCTCAATACGATTGCACGGTGAAGAACGGAGAGATCAAGGGAGATGTTGTAGGCAGGTATGAGGATTACACGGTAAAGGCTAGGGTCAAAAATGGTTCTTGTATGTTGAAATCTCGCTTGGATGCTGCGAATCAACACGCAATGAATCTCTACGTGGAGAATGGTCGAATCGAAGTCCATTTTAAAAATTAATGATGGATGAGAATAGCATCGGTAGATGCATGCTAATATTGATGTTATCTCTAATATTATAATCGAAAGGAGAACAGTATGAACATTTTAATTCCTCCCATTGTTAACATGCCGAGAGTATGCGATGAATGTCCTGAGGATTTGTGTCTCATTGGATACACACCGCCTTGCCCGAGTCAGTGTTACGATTTTGATTTTACGTGCGAGCCGATTTACAATTCGTATGAGTGTTCAGGCACATTTACCATGAGCTGACACAATTATATGAGCAAGGGCATTGTGATTCTTTTGGGAATTCTCTCCATAGGGTTGCAATGCTCTTGCTTTTTATGATATTGATTGGTGATAAAAATGTTTTGCTTTTTAATGAGTAAAATCAAGGAGGTTAGGCGAGAAGCGATTGCCTATCTTTCAATCACATTGTTTTTATGGCTTATTGGAATATTGACTCCATACATATCTGGACTTTATATTGATTTTCTGATTACAGAGATATCTTTTAAATTGCTTATTTGGTTTGTCGTAGTTATCGCTGTTATTGGAAGTCTGCAAATGTTCTGTCGATATTTTATGTCGGTGGCATCAACAAAATTCAATCAGAAGCTAGTTGCAAGTATCAGTAGTAATATCTATCAAAAAATTTTTAACTCAAGATACAGCGAGTATACGAATGTTGATAATGCTTATTATATAGATCAAATCAACAAAGATACTTCTACACTTGTAACTTTTTTCTCTGCCAACATACTAAGCTTTTTCTTTCAAATTGCGACAATTATTATTAGTGCTATAATTGTGCTAAGAGCAGATAAATTGCTTTGTATGATTGTTTTCTCTGTGATACCGGTATATATTATTACATTTCTCTGGAATCAGAAGGGATTGTATATCTCTCGGAGGATACAAAAAGAAAAATCGAATGAGTTTTTTTCACGCTGTTCAGAACAGATTAATAAGTTTGAATATATTAAAAGAAACACCTTGAATATTGAGATGAAAAGTCGATTTCAAGAAGCTTTTGATAAAATGATGGGATCATCGATACATGCAATCAAAGTAAGCTACGTATTTACAAATTTAAATCAATTTGTAGTTTTATTGATTTATGTGTGCATTGTCGGGATTGGCGGCTACAAAGTAAGTACAGGTAGTCTTAGTGTTGGTTTCTTTTCCATAATAAACACGTATTTCAATATGATTATCAGCTCAATTTCATACTTTATTGGATTGGCTGGAAGTTATCAGGATGCCAAAATATCTTTTCAACGTATTGAAAAGATTTTGAAATCACCCGACGAGGAAAAAGGGGAACAGGGGATCGATTCGATTCAAAAAGTTGAATGCAAAGACTTTTCTCTCCGGCATGGAAGCCATATGCTCTTGGATCATTGCAGCATTACATTTTATCGAGGAAGAATTTATGGTCTGTACGGCCAGAATGGAACTGGCAAGACAACTTTTTTGAACGCCCTTATCGGTCTTTTTTCGGGAGAAACGTCTGGAATCGTTTCCTATAACGGAATTGCGATCGATCGGCTCAATATGCCATTGCTCCGGCGGCAGAAAATTTCCTATGTTGAACAAACTCCAGTCATGTTGAATATGTCGGTCAAGGCATTTTTGAATTTTGGAATTGAGCAAAGCCAATCTGTCGCAGAGACACAAAAAATGCTCATAGAAATGCTGGAAATAGACGATCTTCTGACAAAAGACATCAATGAAAACGGCAACAATCTTTCAGGGGGAGAAAAACAAAAGCTGTCAATTGTAAGAGCATTAAGTAAAGAAAGCTTTTTGATCCTGTTGGATGAGCCGACTTCTGCTCTTGACAAAGATAGCATTGAAAAGCTGATGACGCTGCTCAAACAAAGGAAAATGCAGGCGATCATTTTATTGGTTTCACATGATCAGAAGGTATTGGAACAATGTGATGAGGTAATCGATATTTCCGATCTTCGAGGCAACTAGAGGAAAACGAGGTGGCAAGCAGGGCGAGCTGGTACCAACTCGCGATTTTTGAATCAGATTTTTCAAATCCAAATTCAAAATGCTTGTTGGGCTGTGCCCAATCCCCTATCGTTCCGCATCGTGCGATGCAGGCTGCGCGTTTGTTCCAAACACTTTTATAACAAAAAAGATAGCCTAGGGCTCTTCCATGAGGGAAGGGTCCTAGGCTATCTTCGTTTATCGGGACTTCGTTTTTTCGGTGCTGCTCTTTTCCTCTGCAAAGAACAGTTCTACGTTTCTCTTTGCACGAAGAAGCTCCTGCATTTCTTCTTTCGCTTTACGATAGTCCGGGTAGAGTGCTTTCTTTTCCGTCAGCAGCTTGGAATATTCCGTATCCAGTTCTTTCACCTTGGGGAGCTTTTTCAGGTTAGCTTCATCGAATGCCGCTTTCGCTGCCTTGTGCAGTGTGATCTCTGCACGATGACCTTCCAGAAAGTGCTTGCTGTATCCGGTCTTTCGGTAGGCATCATAGACTGGTCGCGTCTTGGCGTAGTTGATGATGTGTGCTTTCAGCACCGCAATTTCTGCCAGTCGATTTTCAGAATCTTTAATGGAATCGCCCAGTTCGTGATAGTGAGCAGTAGCAGCATCCACACGCTCCTGCATCTCCTCAATGCTGCCGATTTTATTTTCCTGCAAAAAAATCAGGGTCTTGGACATCTCTTTCAAATTGTAGCGTTTAGCCCACCGTGCATAGCCTTCGCTTTTGCCCTCGGAGAGTTTTGCCTGAATGTCCACCAACAGGTGGAACGGCTGCTCTTTCGGTGGCTGCTTCTGATACGGGCGGTGTTCGGATTCTCCGGCAATGACCGCCTTGATTTCATCTTCACTGTATCCCGCGCCCAGTGTCCGAAAACGGATAAAGCGTTTCTGCCGTGTTCCTTTGACCGAAGTGTACTTTCCCCGTTTGATTTCGTAGCCCTGCTGTTCCAGCTTCTGAAGAAAGCCCTCGAAATTTGCGGGCCTCTCGTTCAGCAGGATGTTGTCGATTACGGCACACAGCTTATCACGATTACTTTCTCTGGGTGGATAAAGGGTGCGCTTCTGCCGCTCTCGGTACGGCTTGATTTCAATAACAGACAGCTGATGTTCCAGACAAATCAAATCGCTCAACCGCTGCACGGCCAGCCCGGATAATAAAAAATCCCGAAATTTTCGGGTGCTGTCCAGCGCAGTGGAGTTGTAGATAATGTGATTGTGGATGTGTTCCCGGTCTGTGTGGGTGGCAACGATAAAAGCGTATTTGCCCTTGGTAAACCGCATGGCAAGTTCATAGCCCACCTTGTTGGCTTCCTCGGCGGTAATCTCACCGGGCTTGAAAGACTGTCGAATTTGATAGGCGATCACATCATTTTTTTGTATGCGCCCAGTGACAAATTCATACTGCCGCTTGGAAAGCATAAATTCTTCGTCTGCGGTCAAGGGGCTGCACTCATAGCTGCTGACCAGTTCTCCCTTGTTCGTTTTGTCAGGATTCTTCGCGTAGTCCGTGCGGCTTTTCAGGCAGGCCGCAACCGACTTGCCCCTGTTTTTGTGCAGCGCAATCAAACGTGTTGCGGCCATCGAACGCCCCCTTTTCTTAAAAATAAATTGGAATTGACTTCAAAATCTGATACACTGGTAAAAATATCTGTGAAAGGAATCTGTCCCATGAAAAAGCACGGACATTATTGTAAAGTCTGCGACGAGTACAAAGCAAATGAAAAGTTTTCGGGCAAAGGTCATACAGCGCACATCTGTAAAAAGTGCGCTGCTCTGCCGCCAGATGTACGCTCTGCGCAGATGATCGAAAACAAGCTGCTTTCTTTGCCATGGAGACTTTCCAAAGAACAAATAAAATGGCTGAACAACAAAGCCCATGACAAGCGGCCTGAGATTCGGAAGCTTGCGCAGGAGCAGCTTGATATGCGCTTCCACCCGGAACGGCTTGCGTCGGATGATGCCGATGAATTTGAAGATTTACTGCTCAATAAGGATGACGAGGACGAAGATGAGTGGTAATCCTTATGCTAATAAAATTTATGTAACCCGCAGTGTTTGACTGCGGGCAGTGTTACAGCTCGGTCAGCTTTGCAAGAATTTGCTTGCTGACGCTGATCAGTTCATCCAACCGGGCGCGCAAATCCTCCAGATCGGCAGTATAAATCTGACCGTTTTCATTGGCTACTTTGGCGTACTGGTTCAGATTGTTGCTACACATCTGCAAAAGATACGCCATCCGGCGCAGCTGCGGCAGATCCAGATGCAGACAATACCCGTCCAGTGCCATCTTGCGCAGATAGGAGCCAATGCTCAGGATGCCGCTGGCTTCCATTTTGTTCCGAATCCGCTCCAATTCCGGCTTGCTGACCCGGAAATGGAGTTGCTGGTCGCGGCGGTCGCTCACCGGGCATCACCATCCTTGTCGTAATAACTGCGGAAGGGCTTCACCGGCTCCGTCTTGTCCGACTTTTCTTCCAGTGCCGCCAGCACCGAGGGACGGCGAGGTGCATCCTCCTGTTCTTCCTCATCCTGTTCCGGCTCGTGGCTCTTTTCGTCCACATCCAACTGAGCGTTCAATTCTGCAAGTCGTGCGGACTTCTCTGCCAGTTCTTCCTCCTGCGGGAAGGGCTTTTCCACCTCAATCTGTGCCGCTGCCTGCTGCTGATGCAGGGTATCCAGCTCGTTTTCTGCGGCGGTGATACGCTCCGGGAAGTTGTTCAGGGAGTTATCCAGACGGATGATGTTGCCCAGTGGGTCGGTGCCCAAGGGCACCGGGTACCTCCGCTGCCCCTTCAGAATCGCCTGATATTCGCTGCGGAAGGTATCGAACCGCAGAGACAACTCAAAGCCCCGGTAGCTGCCGATCACTTTTTCTTCGGCGTTGGGCAGTTCGGAGCAGGCAAGCACCAGACGCTCACCGGCGGTCTTTTTCTCATCGTAGGCAACACCTTTGATGGTCATGCCGCAAAACTCCTCCTTGCCCTGCGGATAGGCGTCGGCAAGCTGTGCATCCCCTTTCAGCCCGGCAATATAGGCGTTCGTTTCCTGAATGTCAGCCGGGAATTTTGTGAGCAGCTTGTCTTGCAAGCGGAATTTCTGGCTCTGGTGGTCGGCTTTCAACACCTTCAGCTTTGCCACCTGCACGTCCAAATCCATTTTTTCTTTAATCAATGGATTTCCAGCACACAATGCCTTGATCTCCGCATAGGAAAGTGCCTGTTCGTCCACATCCTCGCAGGAGCGAACAGGAGATTTGGAAGTCATGATTTGGCTGATAAACCGCTGTTTATTCTCAAGGGTCTGAAACAAGTACGAGTCAAATGTCCCTTCCGTGACGTAATTGAACACCTTGACTTCCTTATTCATATTGCCCTGACGGATGATGCGACCATTGCGCTGGGTCATGTCGCTGGGCTTCCAGCCAACATCCAGATGATGCACCGCCACAAGCCGGGACTGGACGTTGGTGCCCGCTCCCATTTTCGCCGTGCTTCCGAGCAAAACTCGCACATCGCCGGAGCGCACTTTGGAGAACAATGCCGCTTTTTTTGCTTCGGTATCTGCGTTGTGGATAAACTCGATCTCGTTTTCCGGCACACCGGCAGCAACCAGCTTTTTGCGAATGTCATCGTAGACGTTGAAATTGCCATCGTTCTTTGGTGTTGAGAGGTCACAGAACAAAAGTTGGGTCAGCTTCTGGTCTTTGCCTTCCTCCCAGATCTTCAGCACGTTCTGAACGCATACGTTCAGCTTGCTGTTGGGGTCGTCCGGCAGCATGGGGTTCATCAGGCGCACATCCAAGCCGATCTTTCTGCCGTCGTTGGTGACACAGAGCATATTGTCCACTGAGGCATCCACGGTACCGGAGTGGATTTCTGCGGCACGTTTGCTCAGTTCCTGCACCATTTCCTTTTGGATGTCGGACGGTTTCGCCACCACGGTTTCAAACTTCGCTTCGGGCACAGGCAGATGGAGCTGGTCGGATGTTTTAATGTCCGCAACCTCCTTGAACATGGACATCAGTTCCGGGAGGTTGAAGAACTTGGCAAATCTCGTTCT